>JBBJOU010000233.1:0-4246 GCA_037724305.1 Acidimicrobiales bacterium | reverse complement strand
CCACCACACTGGGCTGGTGCCTGTCGAGCCTGCTGAGGTCGCCGACCCTCGACTCGCCGACCTGATCGGGTTGAACGAGCCGTCGCGGCGGCGCCGCGTCGAGGGGCCGGGCGGGGTGGTGGTGGCGGAGGGGCGGTGGGTGCTCGAGCACGCCCTGGCGGCCGGGCTCGGACCACGCGTCGTGCTGGTGGAGGAACGACTGGTGGCGGCCACGACGGCGCTCCTCGGGGCCGACCGCACCGCCGCCACACCGGTGCTGGTGGCCGACCGTGCCCTCATCGAGCGCATCGCCGGGTTCCACTTCCACCGGGGGGTGCTGGCCACCTTCGACCGACCGCCGCCGCTCGACCCCGACGCCCTGCTCGATCCCGCCGTCGCCTCGGTGGCCGTGCTCGAGGGGGTCAACGACCACGAGAACCTGGGCGCGCTGTGTCGCAACGCCCGCGCCCTCGGCCTCGGTGCGCTCCTGCTCGACCCGACCAGCGCCGATCACCTCTACCGCCGGGCGATCCGGGTGTCGATGGGCCACGTCCTGCGCCTGCCGGTCGCCCGGGCAACCGTCGACGGGCCGTGGGCGTGGCCCGGTCCCGCCCTGGCGCGCCTGGCCGGCGCCGGCTACACCACCCTCGCGCTCACCCCCGGGCCCGGCGCCGAGCCCATCGCCGCCGTCGCCGCCGTTCCCCCCGCCCGACCGGCCTTCGTGCTCGGGGCCGAGGGGCCCGGGCTCTCACCCGGCGCCCTGGCGGCCGCCGCCCGTCGCGTGCGCATCCCGCTCGCGCCCGGCGCCGACTCGCTCAACGTCGCCACCGCCGCCGCCCTCGCCTTCCACCGCCTCCTGCCCGATCCCGACGCCACCGCCGGCCGCGGGGAACCACCCACCTAGCATCGCCGTTGCGCGGTGGGCACATCGTCAGCGTGGGAGACGGCTCGTCTTGTACCAACTCGGGATCGACCTGGGTACCACCTACACCGCCGCGGCCGTGCACCGCGACGGCCGGGTCGAAGTCGTCGGGCTCAGTGACCGGGCCATGGTCATCCCCTCGGTGCTCTACCTCCGCGACGACGGCGAGGTCCTGGCCGGTGACGCCGCCAACCGGCGCGGTCTGACCGACCCCGCCCGCGCCGCCCGCGAGTTCAAACGCCGGCTCGGCGACCCCACGCCCATCCTCGTCGGCGGCGCCCCCTACGGCGCCGAGGTGCTCACCGCCCGCCTGTTGCGTTGGGTCATCGACCGGGTCGCCGCCCGCGAGGGCGCCTACCCCGACGCCCTGGCGGTCACCCATCCCGCCAACTGGGGCGGCTACAAGCTCGACCTGCTCCGCCAGGCCGTCGACCACGCCGGTTTCGGCGGCTATCCCGTCACCCTGCTCACCGAACCCGAGGCCGCCGCCGTGCACTACGCCAGCCAGCAGCGGGTCCCGCCCGGTGCCGCCGTGGCCGTCTACGACCTCGGCGGCGGCACCTTCGACGCCGCCGTCCTGCGCCGCACCGAGTCCCGCTTCGAGCTGCTCGGCCGCCCCCAGGGCATCGAGCGCCTCGGTGGCATCGACTTCGACGCCGCCGTGCTCGCCCACCTCGACGCTGCGCTCGACGGCGCGGTGAGCGCGCTCGACTCGGACGACCCCGACGCCATCGCCGCCACCTCCCGCCTCCGGGCCGACGTTGTCGACGGCAAGGAAGCGCTCTCGTCGGACATCGCCACCCTGGTTCCCGTACGCCTTCCCGCCACGACCACGACGGTCCGCCTCACCCGGAGCGAGCTCGAGGATCTGCTCCGGCCCGCCCTGTACGAGACCATCGGCGCCCTCCGCCGGGCCATCGACAGCGCCGGTACCACCGCCGCCCAACTCCACGCCGTGCTGCTCGTCGGCGGCTCGTCGCGCATCCCCCTCGTCGCCGAGCTGCTCACCGCCGACCTCGGCCGCCCGGTCGTCGTCGACGCCCACCCCAAACACGGCGTCGCCCAGGGTGCCGCCATCGCCGCCGCCCAGGCAGCCGGTGCCCACGTCGGCTCCGTCAAACCCATCGACGAGTCGGTCGCGCCCACCATGGCTCGCAGCCCGGCCGGCGCCGCTCCCCTGTCCTGGGTGGCGCCGTCCACGGGGCCGGTGTCCGCCGGCGGCGGCGCGGCGCCCACCGGCCATCGGATGTCACGGGCCGCGGTCGCCGTCGCCGGCGCCGGCGCCATCGCCCTCGTCGCGGCGGTGGCCGGGGGCATCGCGCTGACCGGCGGCGGCGATGACCCCGACCGGACCCCCGTCACCCAGTCGCCGACCACCGAAACCGCCACCGGCGCCTTCGCCCCCGTCGATCTCGGCGACCTCTGGGTGGTGGCCGAGGGCGGTGGCGAGCTCACGCGCGTCGACCGGGATTCCGGCGAGGCGCTGGCGGCGGTCGGCGTCGGGAGCGCAGTGAGCACCCCGGTGGTGACCGACGAGCGGATGTGGACCTTCGACGTCGGTCGCGGCCTCCTGCTCGCCTTCGACCGGGAGAGCGGCGAGGCCCAGTTCACCACCCCCCTCCAACCCACGGCACCCATCGAAGACCCGCTGGCGGTCAGCCTCGTCCCCACCCCCACGGCCATCTGGGTGGTGCTGCCCGGAGCCGGGTTCACCACCCAGATCATCCGGGTCGACGAGGCCAGCGGCGTCGCCGACCCGGAGATCCGGCTCGAAGAACCACCGGACCCGTCGTGGCTGGCCGTGGGCGAGGCGCTGGTGGGCACCACCCTCAGCGCCACCGACCCGGGAGACCGGCTCGTTCGCGTCGACCCGTCCGACGGGGTCGTCGCCGAGGCATCCATCGATGCCGACGTCGTCGGCAGGGCGGTCGCCAGCGACCGGCTGTGGTTGCTGACCGACGGCGCCGTGCTTGAGGTCGACCCCGAGACCCTGGAGGTGGTGGCCGATCCGCTCCCCTTCCCCGTCGCCGACGACCCCTCCCGCGACGCCCGCGGGTTCAACGTGCGTGGCGACGACCTCTGGTTCTTCACCAGCGCCGGAGGCATCCCGCGGGTCGGTCGTGTCCGCACCGCTGACCGCAGCCTCGAGATCGTCGAGATCGACCAGGTCGGTACCAGCGTGTTCAGCCAGGCGGTGCCGGTGACCGACGACGTCGCCCTGGTGCCCGTGACCCTCGATGACGCCGGCGTGGACGCAGCCGTGCGGGTGCCGATCGACGGCGGCGAGCAGGAGCTGTTCGAGCTCACCCCGGCGGACTCCGAGCCCCTCAACGTCTTCGCCGCCGGCGACCAGCTCCTGATCCTCGATTCCGATTCGGCCACCTTCGAGCGCACCGCCCGACTGGTCGGCGCCGACGGCGAGGAGCAGGTGGCATCGCTCGAATCTCGCCCGCTGCTGGTCGAGAACGCCGCCGGCGCCCTCATCGTCACCGACCGGCGCGACGGCAGAATCGCCCGGGTCACCGAAGAGGGCATCAGCGGCCAGCAGGACACCACCGACTTCCTCGGCCTGCCGCGGGTGGTGGGTGACGAGATCTGGGTTCCCGGCCTCGAGGAGATGCTGGTGTTCTCCTCCGACCTCACCGACGTCACCAGCTTCCCGGTTCCCGAGGTCACCACGCCCGGGGTCGCCGACGACGGCACCGTCTTCACCGGCATCGAGCAGGTCGCCATCGTCGACCCCGTCACCCACGAGGCGACGCCGGCCTTCGCCGGATCCGACTTCCTCGGCATCGACGTCTTCGATCCCCGCTTCCTGCCCGCCACCTCGGCCACCCGTACCCTCGGGTTCGGGGCCTTCTGGGCGCTCGCCGAGGACGGGGTGATCCGCATCGACCTCACGACCGGCGAGCGGCGCGAATGCGCGACCCCGGCGATCGCGTTCGACGTGAGTAGCGCTGGCGGAGCGATCTGGGTCACCAGCGAGAGCGGTGTCGCCACCCAGCTCGACCCCGTCAGCTGCGAAGCCCTGTCGACGGTGAACGTCGGCGACGTTGCGGTGATCGAGGGGCTCGGCGAGGACGTCGTCGTGGCCATCGAGCTGTTCGGAGGCGAGGTGCACCGCATCGCCTCCGTCGACGGCGCGCCGTCGGCGATCACCGAGACCCGACTGGTCGGCGCCGGAGCCGTCAGCTTCGACGCGGTCGGCGACCGCCTCTGGATCGCCTACGAGTCGAGCCGGGACCTGTTCACGGTGGACGTCGAGTTCGCCCTGGAGGTCGGCGACCCGATCCCCCTCGACGGGCGGCCCTTCGGCGTCGCCGCCGATGAGGACGGGACGTGGGT
>JBBJOU010000232.1:0-4278 GCA_037724305.1 Acidimicrobiales bacterium | reverse complement strand
GTGTCAGTTGACGCGGGGGTCGGCGGGGACGCGGGCCACGCGGGCGAGAGTGCCGCCTTGGCGGGCGAGGACGCGGTGCCAGAGCGCGGCGGGGGTGGCGCCGACGGCGTCGGCGGCCTCGCCGTCGACGACGTACCAGGCGCCGTCGTCGAGCTCGCCGACGAGCTGCCCGGCGCCCCAACCGGCGTAGCCGGCGAACACCCGGACCTCGTCGATGCCGCCGCCGAGGAGGTCGGGATCGGCGCTGAGGTCGAGCACGCCGAGCGCCCCGAGGAGCGGTTCGAAGGCGGGACGGGGGAGGGCCGGCCCGTCGACCACGGCGGTGGCCAGGGCGATCACCGAGTTGCGGCTCACCGGCCCGCCGACGAACACGACCGCCGGATCGGGCGTGAAGCGCGACCAGCGGGGCAGGGGTTCGGCGACGTCGAGGTCGCTGGGGCGGTTGAGGACCAGCCCGAGCGAACCATCGTCGCCGTGCTCGAGCAGGAGCACGACGGCCCGCTCGAAGTTGGGGTCGCCGAGGGCCGGGGCGGCCACGAGGAGCCGCCCGGTCGCGGGCGTACCGGTGGTGGGGGGCGGAGGGGCGGCATCCATCGCAGCCCCATGCTCGCGAACCGCGCTCGCCTACGCTGGTCAACCCCGTCGACCGGCGACGGGCACGTCACCCGGGGGAGGTCCGCGGTGTCCCACCCCGACCTCCCCGCCGAGCAGGCCCACCTCGACCGGGCCTACGACTGCCTCGCCGCCATGCGCACCAGCACGGCGCGTGCCCTCGCCGTCGCCGCCGACGGCGCCGCCCAGGAGGCCGATGCCGCCGTGGTCGAGGCCACCCTCCGCCGCCGGTTGCGCGCCCTCGAGGTCGACGTGCCCGGCCTTGCCTTCGGCCGCATCGACCACGAGGCGAGCGGTCCGGTGCACCACATCGGGCGCCGCCACGTCGAGGACGACGGCGGCGACGTGGTGGTCCTCGACTGGCGGGTACCGGCGGCCGTTCCCTTCTACCGCGCCACGGCGTCGGACCCCCAGGGCCTCGCCTTGCGCCGCCGTTACGCCACCGAGGGCCGCACCGTCGAGGCGCTCTTCGACGAGGACTTCGCCGCCCTGCTCGACGGCGGCACCGACGAGGGCGTGCCCCGGGCGGGGGGCGTCCCCGACCCCTTGCTGGCCGAGCTGGAGCGGGCCCGCACCGGGTCGATGCGCGACATCGTCGCCACCATCCAGGCCGAGCAGGACGAGGTCATCCGCGCCCCGCTCGGCGAGTGCGTCGTGGTCCAGGGCGGCCCGGGCACGGGCAAGACCGCGGTCGGGCTGCACCGGGCCGCCTTCCTGCTGTACGAACACCGCGTCCACCTCGACGAGACCGGCGTGCTGGTGGTCGGCCCCAACCCCACGTTCCTGCGCTACATCGCCCAGGTGCTGCCGTCGCTGGGCGAGACCGCCGTGCGCCAGGTCACGGTGGCCGGCCTCGTCGGGCGGCCTCGCGCCGACGACCCCCCGGCCCGGGCGGCCGTGCTCGGCGATGCCCGCATGGCCGAGGTGCTGCGCCGGGCGGTGGCGGCACTGGTGTCCAAACCCGACGGCGGCGCCGAGCTCGCCACCTCGTGGGGCGTGGTGCGCATCGACGCGGGCGAGCTGGCCGACGCCGTCGACGAGGTCGTCGCCCGCAACGTGCCGTCCAACATCGGCCGGGTGGCGCTGCGCACCCGGCTGCTGCGCCTGGCCCGGGCCGACGTCGACCGCCGGCGGGGCGAGGGTGTTGTGCCGGCCGGCGCGCTGGAAGGCTCGCTGCCGCGCGACCGTGCCTTCGTGAAGCTCCTCCACGGCCTGTGGCCGGCGACCACGGCGCCGGCGCTCATGCGTCGGCTCCTGTCCAACGGCCGGGCGCTGGCCGAGGCCTCGGCGGGGGTGCTCGACGACCGCGAGCGGGCTCTGGTGCGCCGCCCCGTGGCCAAGGGGCTGGCCGACGAGCGCTGGTCGCTCGCCGAGCAGGTCGCCCTCGACGAGGCGGCGTCGCTGCTCGACGGCACCACCACCACCTACGGCCACATCGTCGTCGACGAGGCCCAGGACCTCACCGCCATGGCGCTGCGGGCGTTGGCCCGGCGGTGCCCGTCGGGCTCGATGACGGTGCTCGGCGACCTCGCCCAGGCCACCGCCCCCGGCGGCCAGCGCTCGTGGGACGAGGCGCTGCGCGAGCTGGCGTCGCCGACCGGCGCACCGGTGCGCCTGGTCGAGCTCGAGCTCGGCTACCGGGTGCCGGCGCCGATCCTCGAGGTCGCCAACCGCCTGCTCGCCGACGCCGCACCCCACATCCGACCAGCGCGCTCGGTGCGCGCCGACGGGCCGGCGCCGGTGTTCATCGCCGCCGACGATGTCGACGAGCTCGCGGCCACGGTGGTGGCCACCGCCATCGACCGTGCCGGCCACGGTCACTCGGTCGGGGTGGTGGCGACACCGGCCAACGCGTCCGCCGTCACCACGTTGCTCGCCGGCCACGAGGGCGTCGTCGTGCTGGCCCCCTCCGACGTCAAGGGCCTCGAGTTCGACGTGGTGGTCGTGGTCGAGCCCGCCGCGGTGGTGGCCTCGCTCGACGACGCCGCCGCCGGTGCCCGCCTGCTCTACGTGGCGCTCACCCGCGCCGTGCAGGAGCTGGTCGTGGTCCACCACGAGGCGCTGCCCGCCGCCATCGCCGGCTGAGCGGCGGCGCCACGCGTGCCCGTCGGCCGTTTCGCCCCGAGCCCGACCGGGGCCTTGCACGTCGGCAACCTGCGTACCGCCCTGCTCGCCTGGCTCCTCGCCCGCTCGAACGGGGCGGCGTTCCTCCTCCGGGTCGAGGACCTCGACCCGGCGACCGCCCGACCCGAGCACGAGGCGGGCCAACGCGCTGACCTCGCCGCCCTCGGCCTCGACCACGACGGGCCGGTGGTGCGCCAGTCGGACCGGCGCGCCGCCCACGCCGCCGCCCTCGACACGCTGGTCGCCGCCGGGCTCACGTACGCGTGCTGGTGCTCCCGGCGCGAGGTGCAGGCGGCGACGGCGGCCCCCCACGGTCGGGCGGCGGGCGGGCGCTACCCCGGGACGTGTCGCGAGCTGGACGCCTCCGGCCGCCGCCGGCGGGCGGAGGCGGCCGGGCGCCCGCCGGCGCTGCGGCTGCGGGCCGGTGGCGAGGCGGTGACCGTCGTCGACCGGTTCCACGGTCCGGTCACCGCGGTGGTCGACGATCTCGTGCTGCGGCGAGGTGACGGGCTCGTCGCCTACAACCTGGCGGTGGTGGTCGACGACGCCGACCAGGGGGTCGAGGAGGTGGTGCGCGGTGACGACCTGGTGGCCGCCACCCCTGCCCAGGCGCTTCTGTGCCGGTTGCTGGGCCTGCCCGCGCCGGCGTGGGCCCACGTGCCCCTGCTGCTCGGCCCGGACGGCGCCCGCCTGGCCAAGCGCAACCGCTTCACGGTCGACGGTCGCGACGTCCGGGTCGCCACCACCGTCGCCGATCTCCGCGCCCTCGGGTGGGGACCGCCGGACGTGGTCGGGGCGCTCGCCGCCACCCTCGGCCTGGCACCGCCCGGCGAGCCCCGGTGGCCGGGTGAGCTGCTGGCCGGCTTCGACCCGGCGGCGCTGCCACGGGCGCCCACCACCTGGGCGGCCCCCGTCATGCGCGACGGGGCCGGGCCGGCCGGCTCCTAACCTCGCCGTCGTGCCTGCAGCCCCCGACCGACGACGGCGCGTCGCCCGGTGCGCCGTCGTCGTGGTCGTGAGCGCCGGCGCCGCGACGGCGGTGTCGTGCGGTGGTGGTGGCGACGAGGGCGACGGCGACGGCGCCACGACCTCGGTCACCGTCGAAGCGGCGATCGCGCCGTTCTGCGATGCCTTCGGTGCGCTGCTGGTGGGTCCTCTCGCCGAGGGTGGGTTCGACACCGGTGACCCCGAGCAGCTGGGTGGTGCGGTCGGGCTCACCCTGGCGGTGGTCGACGAGATCGCCGCCGTCGCCCCGCCGGAGGTGGCGGCGAGCGCGGAGAGCCTCGCCGCCGACTACCGCACGACCTTCGCCGTGCTGGAGCGCTACGGCTACGACCTGGCCCGTCTCGACGCGGAGGCGACGCCGGAGGAGCGCGCCGCGCTCGACACCTTCGGTGCCGGCCCCGGGTCGGGCGGGCAGGATGCCTTCGCCGAGCTCGAGGACTTCGTCGGCGAGCGTTGCGCGCCGGGCGCCGAGCTCCCGCCGGAGCTCACCGAACCGGCCGACCCGACGACGACGACGGTCCTCATCGGCCCGGTTCC
>JBBJOU010000231.1:0-4286 GCA_037724305.1 Acidimicrobiales bacterium | reverse complement strand
CCCCGCTGTCCTTCCAGGTGCACCGTGGCGTCCCGTGGCGTCGCTACCGTCGGGGGATGCAGGTGATCGACGGGCTGCGCGCCCTGGGCGAGGAGGGGCTGGCCGCCGCGCTGCGGGCCCGGCCCGATCTTCTCGCCACCGCACCCACCCACCTGGGCGAGCTGGCCAACCGGGCGGCGTCACCGCCCGCGGTCCGGGCGGGCGTCGACCACTGCGACAGCTGGATGCTGACGGTGCTCCACCTGCTCGCCATCGCCAGCGACGGCACCCCCCTTGCCGACGTCGCCGGACTGGTCCGCACCGAGGACGGCGTCGCGCCCACGGTCACCGACATGGAACGGGCGGTCGACGCGCTGGCCCAGCTGCTGCTCGTGTTCCGTACCGGGGAGACGTGGCGGGTCAACCCCGGCGTGGCCACGGTCCTGCCCCGCCCGGGAGGGCTCGGTCGCCCGGCCCGGGTGCTGCTCGGTCGTCAGCAGCCGGCTGACCTGCTCGAGCTGGGCACCGGCCTCGGTCTCACGATCCGTCGCCGGCGGACGTCGGAGATCGTCGAGGAGCTGTGTGCCGCCTACGGCGACCCGGAAGTGGTGGACGCCGCGCTCGAGCGCCTGTCCCCCCGGGCCCGCCGCCTGCTCGCCGAGTCGGCCGTCCACGGGGCGTTGACCACCGGCGGCTGGGGCCCGGAACGTCATCGTGGTGGGCGCACCCCGGGCGACGAGGTGGTGCTCGCCGGCCTGGCGGTGCCGGTGGCGTGGGGCCGGGCCGAGATCCCCCTCGAGGTCGGCCTCGCCGTGCGGGGGGGTGTCGTGGTCGACGGGGTCGTGGTCGACGCGCCGCCGATGACGACCGAGGCGGTCGAGCCCGCCACCGTCGACGCCGACGCCGCCGGTCGGGCGGCGGCGACCTCGCAGGACCTGGCGCGCGTGCTCGCCGCCCTGGCCGATGCGCCGGCCCCGCCGCTCAAGGCCGGCGGGCTCGGCGCCCGCGAGGTCAAGCGCCTGGCCAAGGCCACCGGGCTCGCCGTCGACGAGGTGGCGTTGCTCCTCGAGCTCGCCCTCGTGGCCGGGCTGGTGCCGCCGGCGGGCGGCGCGCCGGTGGCCCCCACCGAGGGGGCGGCGCGGTGGCTGGCCCTTTCGCCCGGCGAGCGTTGGGTGGAACTGGCGGAGGCCTGGGTGCGCTCGTCGCGCGGGCTCAGCGCGGCGCTGCGCGACGACCTCGCCGGGCGCACCCGGCCCGCCCTCGCCTTCGAGTCGGGCGCCGGCGACGACTGGTGGTCGGCCCGGGCGGCGGCGCTGGGCCCCCTGGCCGAGCTCGACGAGGGCCGGCGCCCGACCCGATCGGTCGTCGACGCTGTGGCCTGGCGCCACCCCCTGGGATGGGGCCGACTCGACCATGCGCCCGACGAGGTGGTCGGCTGGGCCCTCGACGAGGCCGCCGCCGTCGGGTTCACGGGGCTCGGCGCCCTGGGCGCCGTCGGTCGCCGCCTCCTCGCCGACGACCGCGCCGGAGCCCTCGACGCCGCCGCCACGCTCCTGCCCGCCCCCCCGGCCGAGGTCGTGCTGCAGGCCGACCTGACCGCCGTGGTCGACGCCGCCGCCCCCCACGAACTGCTCGTCGAACTGCGCCTCCTGGCCGACCCCGAGTCGACGGGGCCGGTCGAGGTGCTGCGCTTCAGTCCCACATCGGTCCGGCGCGCCTTCGATGCCGGCCGGACCTCCGAGGAGGTGCTCACCTTCCTCGCCCACCACGCCGCTCGCGGCGTACCCCAGCCCCTCGACTACCTGGTGCGCGACACCGCCCGTCGCTGGGGCCACGTCCGGGTCGGCCCGGCGGCCGCCTACCTGCGGTGCGACGACGAGGCGCTGCTGGCCGAGGTGGTCGCCCACCGCGGCGCCGCCCGCCACGGCCTGCGCCTGCTCGCCCCCACGGTGGCGGTGGCCACCGTCCCCGCCCGCCAGGTCCTCGACTGGCTGCGCGCCGTCGGCCACCTCCCGGCCGCCGAGGGCGACGACGGGCTCCTGCTCGCCGCCACGCCGCCGACGACCTCGGGCGAGTCGGCACTGGACACGGTCCGCCTGCTGGGCGAGCGTCGCCGGCCCCTCCCCGTCGTCGGGCCCGCCCCCGCCGCCGAGGCAGCCCGCCTGCGCATGGAGGCCAGCCGCCTCCTCGGCTCCCCCGTCTCGGGTCACGTGTCGGGCCGCGACCCGATGGGTCGGTTCCTCGACGGTCGTCCCGAGCTCGCCGCCGCCCGCCTCGGTGCCGGCGCCACGCCCGACCTCGACGCCGAGTTGGCCGACCTCCTGGCCGCTGCCGCCGACTTCGACGGCGACGACGACGAGCCCATCGACCTCGACGAGGACGACGTCGAGGGCGTCCTGCGCGAGTGCAAGCTGCATCGCACCCCGGTGGAGATCGTGTTCCTCGACGACCGCCGGGGCCAGGTCGCCGTCGTCGGCCGGGTGGCCGAGGTCGGTGCCGACGTCGTGCTCGTCCTGGCCGAACCCGGCGACCGCCCGGTCCTGGTCGGGCTCGCCGGCCTCATCGCCCTCACGACCCTGGGACCGCCCCGGTGAGCGAGACGCCCCCGGGCCCGCTCGTGGTCCAGTCCGACCGCACGCTGCTGCTCGAGGTCGACCACCCCGACGCCGAAGCGTGCCGGGCCGCCATCGCCCCCTTCGCCGAGCTCGAGCGGGCCCCCGAGCACATCCACACGTTCCGGGTGACGCCCCTGGCGCTGTGGAACGCGCGGGCCGCCGGGTTCGACGCCGAGCAGGCCATCGACGCCATCACCCGGTGGTCGCGCTACGCCGTGCCCCAGGCGCTGCTCATCGATGTGGCCGAGACCATGTCGCGCTACGGCCGCCTCGTCCTCGACGCGCCGACGCGCGACCCCCGGGCCGATCTCGAGCTGCGGGTGGCCTTCGCCGAGGACGTGCCCGTCCTCGAAGAGGTGTTGAAGGCCAAGGCCGTCGCCGCGGTGGTGGGCGCCCGCATCGGGACCGTCGCCGTCGCCGTCGCCCCCGAGAACCGGGGACGGCTCAAGCAGGCGCTGCTCAAGGTGGGGTGGCCGTGCGAGGACCTCGCCGGCCACGTCGACGGCGCCCCCCACCCCATCGCCCTCGACCTCACCGGCGGCGGCGGGTGGGAGTTGCGGGGCTACCAGCGCGAGGCGGTCACCGGCTTCGTCGCCGCCGGCAGCGGCGTGGTGGTGCTGCCCTGCGGCGCCGGCAAGACGCTCGTCGGCGCCGCCGTGCTGGCCGAGGTCTCCGCCCGCACCCTCATCCTCGTCACCAACACGGTGTCGGCCCGCCAGTGGCGCCGGGAGCTGCTCGAGCGGACGTCGCTCACCGAGGACGAGATCGGCGAGTACTCCGGCGAGCGCAAGGAGATCCGCCCGGTCACCATCGCCAGCTACCAGGTGCTGATCACCAAGCGGGGCGGGCGCTTCATCCATCTCGACCTGTTCGGCGCCGAGGACTGGGGCCTGGTCATCTACGACGAGGTCCACCTGCTGCCGGCGCCGGTGTTCCGCATGACCGCCGACCTGCAGAGCCGGCGCCGCCTCGGCCTCACCGCCACCCTCGTGCGCGAGGACGGCAAGGAGGGCGACGTGTTCACCCTCATCGGACCGAAGCGCTACGACGCCCCGTGGAAGGACCTCGAGCACCAGGGGTGGATCGCCCCCGCCACCTGCGTCGAGGTGCGGGTGGCCGCCGAGGCCGACGAGCGCATGGCCTACGCCACCGCCGAGCCCGACGAGCGTTACCGCTACGCGGCGTCGGTGCGGGCCAAGCCCGACGTGGTCGAAGCGCTCGTCGCCCGCCACCGGGGCGAGCCGACGCTGGTGATCGGCCAGTACCTCGACCAGCTCGACGTCCTCGCCGAGCGCCTGGGTGCGCCGCTCATCACCGGCAAGACCCCCAACGCCGAGCGCGAGCGCCTCTACGACGCCTTCCGCGCCGGCGACGAGCGGCTGCTGGTGGTGTCGAAGGTGGCCAACTTCTCCATCGACCTGCCCGACGCCGCCGTCGCCATCCAGGTGTCGGGCACCTTTGGCAGCCGCCAGGAGGAGGCCCAGCGCCTCGGCCGGATCCTGCGCCCCAAGCCCGGCGGCGGCCAGGCCACCTTCTACAGCGTGGTCACGAGGGAGACCCTCGACCAGGACTACGCCGCCCACCGCCAACGCTTCCTCGCCGAGCAGGGCTACGCCTACGCCATCGTCGACGCCGCCGACATCGTCGGCCTGGGCAGCTGACGGCTCAACCACCTCAACGAGCGGTAGTGCC
>JBBJOU010000230.1:0-4292 GCA_037724305.1 Acidimicrobiales bacterium | reverse complement strand
CGCCCACAGGATGAGTCCGATGCCGCCGAAGACGGCGGCAACGCCCAGTGTGACGGCGAACGCGGCGAAGGTGACATCGGTGTCGTCGGCCACCATGATGACGACGACAAGCACGATCCCGACGCTGAGCCCAACCAGCGCTCCGCTCCTCAGCGCGCGCAGGAACCGCATACCGAGTCCGGGCGCCGTCGTTGACACGAGCCCGATAGTGCTTCACCGCTATTGCGCGCCGCCTATCGGACGACCCGAACTGACAGCCTGCCCTGGTCCGACCTTCCCGGTCGAACGGATCGGCAGCCACACCGAGACGCCGACAGGCCTTGGCTACTTGCCGAGTGCCTCGCGGCGGCTCTTCGAGCGCTCGAGGAGGTGGGCGGGGATGGTCACGCCGCCGACGGTGACGCCCTCGGCGGCGGCCGCCGGGCCGTCGCCGTCGGCCGCAGCACCGGCGTCGGCACCCTCGGCGGCGGCGGCGGGGGTGTCCTCGCCGGCGTCGCGGCGGCGCTCGGCCTCGGTCCACTCGTCGGGGGTGACCAACACCCGGCGGTCGAGCGTGCCGCGCTCGACGCCGTTGGCGAAGCGGACCCAGTAGCGGGTCCAGGTCAGACCGGTCACCATGAACACCGCACCATGGGTGCCGGCGGGGACACCGGGGAGGTCGACGGCGGCGCGCACCTCGGCCTTCTTGCGCAGGGCCTCGCCGGGTGCGGTCGCGGTGGTCATCGGATCGGTGAAGCTAGCCGCGGTCAGCGGCGGTCCAGGAGGTGACGGCGCTCTCGTCGGCGCCGAGCAGGCACCGCAACTACCTTCGCCGCATGGCCGGTTGGAACTTCGCCGAGGTGTGGGAGGCCGTCTCCCGGCGCATCCCTGATGCCCCGGCGCAGGCCCACGGCGACCAGCGGGTGTCCTGGCGCGAGTTCGACCGGCGGGCCGACGGCGTCGCCCGCACGCTGCTCGACCGGGGTGCGCGAGAGCAGGACAAGGTCGCCCAGTACCTCTACAACGGCCCCGAGTACCTCCAGTCGGTGTTCGCCTCGTTCAAGGCGGGCCTGGCCACCGTCAACACCAACTACCGCTACGTCGACGACGAGCTCGTGTACCTGTGGGACAACGCCGACTGCGTTGCCGTCGTGTTCCACGCCACCTTCGCCGAGCGCATCGAGCGCATCCGTGACCGGCTGCCCCGCATCACCACCTGGTTGTGGGTCGGCGACGCCTCCGGTGCGACCTGTCCCGAGTGGGCCATCCCGTTCGAGGACGCGGCGCGCGCCGGCACCGGCGAACCGGTCGCCGGCCCCTGGGGGCGCAGCGGCGACCACCAGTGGCTGCTCTACACCGGCGGGACCACCGGCCGGCCCAAGGGCGTGATGTGGCGCCAGGACGACCTGTTCCGCAACCTCGTCGGCGGGATCGTCCCCGAGGTCCGGGCCGGCGAGGTCGACGCCACGCGGGTGGAGGCCTATGTGGCCGCGCAGGCCTCGGTGCCGGGCCTCGTCGGCATGCCGGCGTGCCCGCTCATGCATGCCACCGCGCAGATGACCCAGCTGCTCGTGCTCAGCGGCGGCGGGTCGTCGGTGACGCTGCCGGCGCGCAAGCTCGACCTCGAGGAGCTGTTCGGCGCCGTGGAGCGCCACCGGGTCCAGCAGATGGCCATCGTGGGCGACGCCTTCGCCAACCCGATGCTGCGGGTGCTCGACGCCCAGCCGGGCCGCTGGGACCTGTCCAGCCTCTTCATCGTCGCGTCATCGGGGGTGATGTTCAGCGAGGACACCAAGACCCGCCTGCTCGCTCACCTGCCCCAGGCCATGATCGTCGACGTGTTCTCGTCGTCGGAGGCCCTGGGCATGGGCCGGTCGGTGGCGACCGCCGGCGGTACCGGCGCCACCGCCCACTTCACCGCCGGCGAGGACACCATCGTGGTGGCCGACGACGGCCGCGTGGTGCGGCCAGGATCAGGGGTCATCGGCCGGGTGGCGGTCGGCGGCTTCCAGCCCCTCGGCTACTACAAGGACGAGGCCAAGACGGCGACCACCTTCCTCACCGTCGCCGGCCGCCGCTACTCCGTCCCCGGCGACTACGCCACCATCGAGGCCGACGGGTCGCTCACCCTCCTGGGGCGGGGGTCGGTGTGCATCAACACCGGCGGCGAGAAGGTGTTCCCCGAGGAGGTCGAGGAAGCCATGAAGACCCATCCGTCGGTGCGCGACGCGGTGGCGGTGGGCGTGCCCGACGAGAAGTTCGGCGAAGCCGTCTGCGGCGTGGTCGAGATCGATCCGGGCACTGATCTGGCGGCGGCCGACCTCGTCGCCCACGTCAAAGCGCGCCTCGCATCCTTCAAGGCTCCCCGCCACGTGGTGACGGTGGACTCCATCGGCCGGGCGGCCAACGGCAAGGTGGACTACCAGCGGCTGACGGCCCTGGCCGTCGAGCGGGTCAGGCTCGTCAGATGACAGGAGTACGACGAACTGACGGGCGCCGCCCGCTGGGACCCCGCAGGCTCTATCCTGTGCGCAGCTGACCCGTCCCAGGAGGACAAGTTGCGCACGTCCAACCCCGCACTCTCCGACAAGGTCTGGGCGAGGGCCATCCCCGCCGACCAACTCCAAGACGGCTGGGGTGCACCCACCCAGGTGCCCCCCGGTCCCGACGGCGCCTCCCCGTGGACGCCGTCCCGCCCCTACGCCACCATGACCGTCGGCGGCTCGGTGAGCGCCACCGCCGTGCTGCTGGTCGTGCTCGTCGCCTTCGGCGTCTTCGGCTGGAACAGCGTCGAGGCACCCCGCAACGCGCTGGACAGCGTCGCCCTGCCGGGTTGGATCTTCCTCGCGGTGTTCGGCGCCCTCGGCGTCGCCATCCTCACCGCCTTCAAGCCCAACCTCGCCCGCTTCACGGCCCCGGTCTACGCCGCCGTGCAGGGACTGGCCGTGGGCGCCATCTCCGCGGTCTACCAGTTCCAGTTCGAGGGCATCGTGGTGCAGGCGATCGGCCTCACCGTCGGTATCACCGCCATCATGCTGGCGCTCTACGGGCTGCGGATCATCAAGGTGACCGAGAAGTTCCGCATGGGCGTGGTCGCCGCCACCGGCGCCATCTTCCTCGTCTACATGCTGAGCCTGGTCCTCGGGCTGTTCGGCGTCGACATGCCGTTCCTGCACGACACCGGTCCGGTGGGGATCATCATCAGCCTGGTGATCGTGGGCGTCGCCGCCCTCAACCTTGCCCTCGACTTCGACTTCATCGAGCGGGGTGTCCAGGGCGGCGCCCCCAAGCACATGGAGTGGTACGCCGCCTTCGGTCTGCTCGTCACCCTCGTGTGGCTCTACCTCGAGCTGCTCCGCCTGCTGTCCAAGCTCCAGAGCCGCTAGTCCTTCGAGCTCACTCGCCAGCGAGGCCCCGGCTCCGGCCGGGGCCTCGTCCGCGTCTGGCCCCAGTTAGCGTGACCTTCCATGGCTGATCTGGGATTTGACGGCAAGGTGGCGATCATCACCGGGGGCGGCGGCGGCCTCGGCCGCTCGCACGCCCTGGACCTGGCCCAGCGGGGGGCGCTCGTCGTGGTGAACGACCTCGGCGGGTCGGTCGACGGCACCGGCGGGTCGGCCACGGCGGCCCAGCGGGTCGTGGACGAGATCGTCGCCGCCGGGGGCGAGGCGGTGGCCAACCACGACTCGGTGGCCACCCCCGAGGGGGGCGCGGCGATCGTGGCCGCTGCCATCGAGGCCTTCGGGCGGGTCGACATCGTCGTGAACAACGCCGGGATCCTGCGCGACAAGGCGTTCCACAACATGACGCCCGACCTCGTCGACCCCGTGCTCGACGTGCACCTGCGGGGCGCCTTCCACGTCACCCTGCCCGCCTGGAAGCACATGCGCGAGCAGTCCTACGGCCGGGTCGTCAGCACCGCATCGGCCGCCGGCATCTTCGGCAACTTCGGCCAGGCGAACTACGGCGCCGCCAAGATGGGCCTCGTCGGGCTCACCCGGGTCCTCGCCGTCGAGGGCGCCCGGTTCAACATCCTGGCGAACGCCATCGCGCCGGTGGCCAAGACCCGCATGACCGAGGACCTCTTCGGCGACGCCATGGACGCCCTCACCCCCGAGACCGTCACCCCCATCGTCACCTACCTGGCCCATGAGGACTGCGAGGTGACCGGCGAGGTCTACTCCGTCGGCGGCGGCCGGGTGGCCCGCATCTTCATCGGGGTCACGCCCGGCGTCGTCGACGCAGCCCTCACCGCCGAGTCGGTGCGCGACAACCTGGCCGCCATCCGCGCCACCGACGGCTTCGCCATCCCC
>JBBJOU010000229.1:0-4342 GCA_037724305.1 Acidimicrobiales bacterium | reverse complement strand
CCAGCGCCCGCTATCGGCGCCTCTTCTCGCCGCTGCGCCTCGGACCGGTCACCGTGGCCAACCGCATCGTCTTCGCCGCCCATCTGACCAACTACGCCGAGGGCGGCTTGCCTACCGAGCAGCACGCCGCCTACTACGCGGCGCGGGCGGCCGGCGGCGCCGGCCTCATCGTCACCGAGGAGCACTCGACCCACGCCACCGACTGGCCTTACGAGAAGCTGATCCACGGCTTCCACCCCGACGTGCTCCCCGGCTACCGGCGCATCACCGAGGCCGTCCACCGCCACGGCACCCCGATCTTCGCCCAGATCAACCACAACGGCGGTCAGGCCTCCAGCATGTACAGCCGCCTGCCGGTGTGGGCGCCATCACCGGTGGCCGACCCGCTCTTCCGAGAGGTGCCCAAGGAGGTCGACCACCGCGAGATCGCCGAGATCGTGGCCGGCTACGCCGAGGTCGCCGAGCGGTGCCGAGCCGGCGGCTTCGACGGCATCGAGCTGCAGTGCTCGCACTCCTCGATCGTGCGGGGCTTCCTGTCGCCGGCGGTCAACCACCGCACCGACGCCTACGGGGGCTCGCTCGCCAACCGGGCCCGCCTGCTGCTCGAGATCTCGGCGGCTGTGCGGGAGGCGATCGGGCCCGACCTCGCCCTGGGCGTGCGGCTCTGCGGTGACGAGCTGATCGACGGGGGCACGACCATCGACGACGCCGTCGAGGTCGCCCGCCTGGTCGAGGCCCAGGGCCTGACCGACTACATCAACACCTCGATCGGCGTGGCCACCGCCAGCCTGTTCATGATCGAGGCGTCCATGCAGGTGCCACCCGGCTATGCCCTGTTCATCCCCTCGGCGATCCGCAAGGCGGTGACGCTGCCCGTGGTGGGGGTGGGCCGGTTCAAGGACCCCGTGCAGGCCGAGCGGGCGTTGGCCGAGGGCCACTGCGACCTGGTCGGCGTGGTGCGGGGCCAGATCGCCGATGCCGACTTCGCCGCCAAGGCCCGTGCCGGCGTCGCCGACGACATCCGCCTCTGCTTGTCGTGCAACCAGGAGTGCGTGGGCCGCATGGGCCGCAACCGCTGGCTGGGGTGCATCGAGAACCCGGCCACCGGACGCGAAGCCCAACGGGCGGCGGCGCCCCCGACGACGCCGACGAGGCGCCGCCGGGTCGTCGTCGTCGGCGCGGGACCAGGCGGGCTGCAGACGGCGGTGTCGGCCGCCGAGCGCGGCCACTGCGTCACCGTCCTCGAGCGCGACGCCCAGCCCGGTGGTCAGGTCCGCTTGGCCGCCACCGTCCCCAGCCGGGCCGAGTTCGGCGACCTCGTCCGCAACCTCGTCCACGACTGCCGCCGCCTCGGCGTCGAGGTGCGCTGCGGGGTCGACGCCGACGCCGCCACCGT
Organism: Acidimicrobiales bacterium; assembly: GCA_037724305.1. Lineage (GTDB taxonomy): Bacteria > Actinomycetota > Acidimicrobiia > Acidimicrobiales > JACDCH01 > JBBJOU01. The sequence continues at coordinate 2,946 of JBBJOU010000229.1, read as the reverse complement.
GCTGGGGGAGCAGCCCGACGCCGTGGTGGTGGCCACCGGCGCCGCCCCGACGCGCCCGTGGTGGGTGGCGGCGGACGAGACGGTCGTCGTCGACGTGGACGACGTCCTCACTGGCCGGGTCCGGCCGAGCGGCCGGGTCGTCGTGTTCGACGAGCTCGGCTTCCACCAGGCGACCTCGGTGGCGGAGCTGCTCGCCGACCGCGGCTGTGCCGTCACCGTCGCCACCAACGCCATGGTGGTCGGGCAGGATCTCGGTATCACCCTCGACATGGAGCACTGGCAGGTCAAGGCGGCGGCCAAGGGCATCGACCAGAAGACTGACCTCGTGCCCCTGGCGTTCGCCGCCGGCGTCCTCACCTGTCTGCACCACCCCACTGGTCAGGAGCGCCGATTGGAGACCGACTGGGTGGTGCTCGCCGTGCCCCCGACCCCGCGCGAGAGCCTCTACCACGAGCTGGCGGGCACCCCCGGCGTGGAGGTCCACCGCGTCGGCGACTGCATCGCCCCCCGCCGCGCCCACGCCGCCGTCATCGAGGGCGAGCGGGTGGCGGCGGGACTGTGATCGCCCTCACCTGGTCGCTGGCGCTTCCTCCGTTTCGGCGAGTTGTACGCGACGCCGCGTGGTCGAGCTGATGTCGAACGGGCTTCGCCGAGTTCGACGAGCGTCTGGCCGCCGTCGCGCCACGGCGACCGGGTTCGCGGCCTCAGCGGCTCTCGGTCAGCGACCATCGTCCGTGCCGGCATGACGGTCTCGTCGAGGATGGTGGCCGTGGTGCCGGTGCGCGACGGGGTGTTGCCGCTGGGGGCCGACGAGGCGGTGGCCGAGGCCGGCGGCGACGCCGTCCTCATCGGTGGTGGCGCGCGGGGGGCGGCAGCGCGGCTGCGCTCCGGTCCCGGCACGGTGCGCTGCGTCGAGGCGGCCGGGTTCGCACCGGGTGCGTGGGCTGGCGCCCTCGCCCCGCTGGTGGCCGAGGCCACGGTGGTGGTGCTTCCCGCCTCTCCCGACGGGCGTGACCTCGCCCCCCGCCTGGCCCACGTTCTCGGGCGTCCCTTGCTGGCGGGCGCCACGTCGGTCCGCCCGGCGTGCGTCGCCGTGACCCGCCGGGGCGGCCTGGTCGGCGAGGTGCACGACCTGGCCGGCCCCGTGGTCGCCACCCTCGAGCCCGGCGTCCGCGGCGTCGAGGCGGGCGTCGGCGGGCCGGAGCTGGTCGACGTCGCGCTGGCTGTCACCGTCGGCGGCCACGACGCCACCGTCGTCGAGGTGCTCCCGCCCGACCCGGCCACCGTCGACCTGGCCGAAGCCGCCCGCATCGTCGCCGGCGGCGCCGGCCTCGGGGGACCCGAGCCGTTCGCCGTGCTGGAGCGGGTGGCGGCCGCCCTGGGCGCCAGTCCCGCCGCCAGCCGGGTCGCCTCCGACGCCGGGTGGGCGCCGCCCGACCGCTACATCGGCACGACCGGCGTCACCGTCGATCCCGAGCTCTACGTCGCCCTCGCCATCTCCGGCGCCGTGCAGCACGTCACCGGCCTGGGCGACCCGACGCACATCGTCAGCGTCAACATCGACGCCGGCGCCCCGATGATGACCATGGCCGATCTCGCCATCGTCACCGACGCCCGGGCGTTGCTGGTCGAGCTCGCCCGCCGCCTCGACATGGAACCCGGCGGCCGCGACACGGGTGCACCCGAGGAGCCGGCCCGTGCCTGACCCCGCTCGCTTCGATGCCGTCGTCGTGGGCGCCGGCCCCGCCGGGTCGGCGGCCGCCCTGGTCCTGGCCCGCGCCGGCCGGCGGGTGGCGCTGGTCGAGCGGGGCCCCTACCCGGGGTCGAAGAACATGTACGGCGGGGTGGTCTACGGCCGGGTCCTCGACGACCTGATCCCCCGCTGGTGGGACGAGGTCCCGGTCCAGCGCTGGGTCACTCGCCGGGCGACGATGGTGCTCACCCCCACCCAGAGCCTGACCGTCGACTTCCGCACCGAGGCGTGGGGGCGGGCGCCCTACAACGGCTGCACCACCCTGCGCCCCGACTTCGACGCCTGGCTGGCCGGCCACGCCGAGCGGGCCGGGGCGACGCTGCTCTGCTCGACCACCGCCACCGGGCTGCGTCGTGACGCCAGCGGGCGCATCGTCGGCGTGCGCACCGACCGCCCCGGCGGCGACCTCGACGCCCCCGTGGTCATTGCTGCCGACGGCGTCAACTCGTTCCTGGCCAAGGAGGCCGGCCTCCACCACCACCAAGGCGCCGAGCACTACACGCTGGGCGCCAAGGAGGTGCTCGGCCTGCCCCGCCACGTGATCGACGAGCGCTTCGGGCTGCGGGGCGACGAAGGCGCGGATATCGAGATCGTCGGGGCCACCGGCGACGTCGCCGGCGGAGGCTTCCTCTACACCAACGCGGAGTCGGTGGCGGTCGGGGTGGTGCTGTCGCTCACCGAGCTCGCCCGCAGCGGTCGGCGCCCCGAGCAGTTCATCGCCGAGCTGAAGGCGCACCCGGCGATCGCCCCGCTCGTCGCCGGCGGCGACCTGAAGGAGTACTCGGCCCACCTCCTCCCCGAGGGCGGCTACGACGCCATGCCCGACCTGGTGGCCGACGGCCTGCTGGTGACGGGCGACGCCGCCGGGTTGTGCCTGGCCGCCGGCATCTGGCTGGAGGGCGTCAACTTCGCCATCGGGTCGGGTCGGTCCGCCGCCGACGCCGTGCTCGACGCCCTGCGCACCGGCGACACCAGCGCCGCCGGATTGGCCGGGTACCGCGCCCGGCTCGAGGCCGACTTCGTGCTCCGCGACCACCGCAAGCTGCGGCGGGCGCCCGGCCTCGTGCTCTCCGACCGGGTCCAGCACACCTATCCCGGGTTCATCTGCGATGTTGTCGAGGACATGTTCACGGTGCGCAACCCCACGCCCAAGGCCGGCATCGCCGCCGTCGCCCGCACCGCCGCCCGCCGCC
>JBBJOU010000228.1:0-4346 GCA_037724305.1 Acidimicrobiales bacterium | reverse complement strand
CCGGCCGGGGCCGGCATCGTGCCCAGTACCCCCGCCTCGACCCGCAGCGCCCGGGCCGGGAAGAGGTTGGCGAACGGGTCCTGGTCCAGCCGACCAGCGGCCTCGGGCGCCGCCGTCAGCGAACCGACGAGCCGGTCGTCGCCGACGAGCAGCGTGGAGAACACCGGGGCCGGGGGCAAGCGCAAGACCTGGCGGAGGGCGGCTGTGACCGCGACGTCGTCGAAGGGGAGGAACAGCCCGTCGGGAGCCAGCACCAGCGACGCGAAGCCCGGCCCGCCCGCCGGGTCGACCGCCCGGCCGTCGATCTTTCCCGCTCCCTCGGGATGGGCGACGTCGGGCCGCCAGGCGGCGAGGTAGCCGGCGGCGGCGCCGCCCAGGTCGAAGGCGGCCGCCGACGCGAACGCCCCGACCGGCGGGTCGGGGCACAGGGTGAACCAGGCCCAGGTCATCGGGTCGGGGGCTCCCAGTCGGGCCGGATCGTCCGGCTGATGTGGCGGAAGTCCTGCCGGAGCTCTTCCTGGGTGGGCCGGCCCCAGAACCAGTAGCCGTTGTAGGCAGCGTGGATGGTCAGGTCGGGCTGGAGGGTGAACACCTTGGGCAGGTAGGGCCGATGGGTGGTGTCGGTGGTCTCGGCCAGACCCAGCTCGTCCAGCCAGCGCCGCTCGGTGTCGCACAGGAAGGTCCAGCGGGCCCCGGCCCCGGCCCGGAAGGCGGCCGCCACCTCGGGCGGGTCGACGCTGACGGACACGAACCGGGTGTAGGCCACCTCGGCCTCGTCCTGCAGGCTGGTGAGCCGTTTGAAGAACGCCTGCTCCTTGGGGCACCACCACCCCCGGTAGAACTGCAGGAGCACCGGGTCCTCGGCCGCCAGTTGGGACAGGCGTCGAGGGTTGCCGACGTGATCCGGTAGATCGATGTCGGGGAAGACCGAACCCGGCTCAAGGGTGGAGCTCATGGGGTCGGCCTACCCTCCCGGGAAGAGACCGATTCTTTGCTGATCTGGTCGCGAGAGGGGCAGTCAGATCAACTCCAAGAACGCAGGGTCAGGCGTCGACGGGCTCGAGGAGGGTGAGGGCGCCGGCGTCGGCCTGGCGGCGGGCCCAGGCGCCGACGAAGGGGTCGTCGGTGAGCAAGACGACCTGGGTCCGGTCCACGGCGCCGCGCAGTTCGTCGAGCAGCTCCCACATGCGCTCGGCGGGGACGCCGGTGAAGGGTTCGTCGAGCACGACCGGCAACGGCTCGTCGAGGGGCCCGGCGGCGGCGTTGCGGGAGAGGTGGGCGAGCAATGCCCGACTGATGGCCGAGAGCTCGGTCGCACCGTGGTCGCGTGGCGCGGCTCGCTCCTCCGCGGCCGCCACTCGTCGGGCCATGGCGGCATGGCGGTCGTGGAGGCGCTCGAGGTCATCGTCGTCCCCGCCGTCACCGGCGAGGAGGGCGGCGAGGGTGTCACGTTCGGCGGTGAGGGCGTCGAGGTCGTCGTCGATGGCGGGGTCGGCGGCGGCCGCGCCGGAAACGGCAGCGGCCACGGCGGCGGCCGTCCGGCGCAGCTCGGCCTGCAGGCGGGCCACGTCGGCGGCGACGACAGCAGTGGGGCGACCGCGACCCCGGGCTCGGTGTCGGGCGACGACAGCTGCCACCACCTCGTCGAGGGCGGCCACCCGCTCGGCCAACGCGCCGTCGGTGAGACCGACCGCTCGCAACGCCGAGGCGAGGTCCTGGACCCGTTTGGCCTCCTCGGCCACGGCTTCGTGCAGACGGGTCTGCGCGCGCGCCCGGATCCCCTCACCAACCCGGTCGACGACGGTGCGGGCGATCGTCGCGCCATCGGTGGCGGCGACGCCCTCGGCGGCGAGACCGGCGAGGGTGACGCCGTAGGGGACGAGCACCGCGTCGAGGGCGGCCCACGCCTCGTCGCGTGCGGGAAGGGCCTCGTCGTCGAGGGCCTGGCGGACGGCGGCGACCTCGCCGTCCTCGGTCAGCTCCCCGGCGAGGGCGGCGGCGTGGGCGCGCACTTCGGGCTCCAGGCCGGCGGCGGTGACCGGGTCGACGCCGGGCGCGATCGCCCACCACTCGGCGCGGGAGGCGGCCCTCTCGGCCTCGACCAGCCGGTAGCGAGCGAGCGTCCCGGGGGCGAGCCCGGCTTCCATGCGGCGGAGGTGGAAGGCGAGGTGCGACGGGGCGCCCACCCGGGCGCACGCCGCCGCTTCCTCGAGCGCAGCCCGGCGGTGGTCGAGCAGTGGTCGCACGATCGCCGTGGCGCCACCAACCAGGGCGACGAGCACCAGGGCGGCGCCGATGACGACACCGGCGGTGACGGCCACGACGACGCCGACTGCGGCGACCAGGCCGACCAGTGTGGTGACCGATCCGCGACGCCGGGCGAGGAGCGCGGCAGCGGCTTCCTGGCGCGAGTGGGCCACCTCGAGGTCGTCGGCGCGTCGGTCGCCGTCCATGGCCGGAGCGAGCCCGCCGAGGGCGGTCCGCTCACGGTCGTGGGCGGCGTCGGCGGCCGCCACCCGGGCCAGGCGGGGCCAGAGGACCGCTTGGTCGACGGCGGCGAGCCGGGAGACGACGGGATCGCTGACCGGGCCCAGCCGGTCGGCGGCCAGGGCCCGGTGGTGGGCCTCCAGTCGGTGGACCTCGCCCTCGGCGGCGGCGACGGCCGCCACGAGCTCGGTGAGGTCGTCGGGAACGGTGTCGGGCGTCGACGCCACCAGTGGGTCGAGCGCCGGCGTTGCGCCGCAGTCGCCTTCGAGGTCGCGGTCTCGGGCGGTGGCCCGGGCCGCCAACACGTCGAAGGCGCCGACGGCGACGGCGACGTCCTCGAACGTCTCGACCGCTTCGGCCCAACCGTCGGCAGCAGCGCGCGCCTCGGTCACGGCGGTGAGGAGGGCCTCGTCGGCGTCGACCGCGCCCGGTCCGGCGGCCAGGACGTCGGCCTCCAGCAGCGCCTCGGCGAGGTCGGCGGCGGTGCGCCGGTGCGCCTGGCGCGCCACCGCGCCGGTCGCTCGCCGGAGGCGGTCGTCCACCACCGTCAACCGCTCCCGGGCGGCGATCCGGCGGTCCCGGGCGGCGACGGCGTCCGCCAACGCGGCGGCCAGGTGGTCGAGCAGGGCGAGCGCCTCGGCCAGCTCGGGGGTCGTCGCCGCCCCCCGGCTCCGGCGGCCGGGGTCAAGGCTCTCGTCCCGGATCAGCACCATCTGGCGGAGCGCGCCTGCGTCGGGTGCGAACCAGCCGATCGGCGCCGGCGCCGGGCTGTCGTCGTCGAGGTGGCGGGCGCTGACCCGTCCGCCCCGGGTCGTGAGGCGCACCCCTCGTCCGCTGGCCGCGGCCACGCTCAGTTCGGCGCCGTCCGCCTCGCCGGTGAGGGCCCCGACGAGCTGTTCGGCCAGGGCGCGCCGCTCCTCGCTCCCGACGCCGGCGAGCACCGTCAGCTGGGGGTGGAACCTGATCGTGAACTCGTCCCCGGGGAGGCGGAGGACGAACTCGTCGAGGCGCACGGCGCTGCTCTTTCGTCGTCGGCGGGCGGCCCGCGTGGGTGTGTCCCTCTCCGATCGGCACGAATGGGTCGCGATCAAGGCGGTCGGCGTCGTCGTCTCCGCCGCTGGGCGCCGAGCCCGACCGGCCGCGCTGTCCACGAATTCCCTTCACCGGCAGTGTCCTCGGCCGATGGGGTTGCGCTCACCACGACCATGGAACAGTCCGATGTGATCCGCCGCCTCCACCGCATGGGCGAGTCGCCCGTGCCCCCGGCCCTCGCCGCTCGCCACCTGGCTGAGCTCGGCGGACCGGAGCCCGTGGCCGGCGGGCCGTGGGGGAGGGTCGCGGTGCTGGCCGCCGGCGTGCTCGCCCTCGCCGCCCCCGCCGCCGCGCTGACCGTGGGCGGGGCCGCGGACGGCGGTCGACCCACCGAGCTCACCTCGGCCCAGGCCCCCGACGGCCTCGGCGTGCTCTCGTGCACCGGCCCGCCCCCCTTCGCCGGGACCGTGCCCGAGGGTGGGACCGCAGCCGAACGAGGCGCCGCCCGAGCGGCCGAGGCCGCCGAGCTCGCCGCGTGGCGGGAGGCCAACTGCCCGCCTGAGCAGATTGACGAGGAGACGCGGCCCCCTGGTCCCGAGTGTGGCGGGCCGCCGCCGTTCGCCGGGTCCTCGGCCGAGCCCGCCGATCCGGAGGGCGATGTCGTCCCGTCGCCGCGGGCGGCGGAGGCCGCCGCCCACGCCGAGAGCCGCGCCGACTGCCGTCAGGACGGTGCCGCCGGCACCGAGGACGACGTCGGGGCGACGCCGGAGGAACGTCGCCCGGATCCTGCGCCGACCGCGGACGGCGGTGAAGGCCCTGCAGGCGAG
>JBBJOU010000227.1:0-4346 GCA_037724305.1 Acidimicrobiales bacterium | reverse complement strand
CGGCCTTCGCCATCGGGTCGATACCCTGCAGCGACCGTGGGCGACTTCGCGACCATCGAGGGCATCGAGCCCGTCGCCGTCGCCGCCACCGGCATCGAGAAGCGCTTCGGCGCCACCGAGGTGCTGCGCCGCGTCGACCTCGACGTCGGGGCGGGTTCGGTGGTGGCGCTCCTCGGGCCCAGCGGGTGTGGCAAGACCACCCTGCTGCGCATCCTCTCCGGCCTGGAGCGCCCGGACCGGGGTCAGGTCGTGGTCGACGGGCGGGTGCTCACCGGCCCCGGCACGTTCGTGGCGCCCGAGAAGCGCCGCATCGGCATGGTTTTCCAGGACTGGGCCCTCTTCCCGCACCTGTCGGTGGGCGCCAACGTCGGTTACGGCCTCGACCGGGCCACCCGCCGGACGGGCCGGGTCGAGGAGGCGCTGGCGCTCGTCGGGCTCACCGGGCTCGGCGACCGCTCGCCCGGGACCCTCTCCGGTGGCCAGCAGCAGCGGGTGGCCCTCGCCCGGGCGCTGGCCCCCCGCCCGTCGGTGCTGCTGCTCGACGAGCCCTTCTCGAACCTCGACTCGTCGCTGCGGGTGCAGGTGCGCGCCGAGGTGCACCGGCTGCTCACCGGCCTCGGCATCACCGCCGTCTTCGTCACCCACGACCAGGACGAGGCGTTCGTGCTCGGCGACCTGGTGGCGGTGATGCGCGCCGGGCGCATCGAGCAGGCGGCGCCGCCCAGCGAGCTCTATGCCGCCCCGGCCACGCCCTGGGTGGCCCGCTTCGTGGGTGAGGCCAACCTGGTGGCCGGTACCGGGACGGGTGCGGCCGCCGACACCGCGGTCGGTCCCGTCCCGTTGCGCGAGCCCGCTCGCGGCCCGCTGCAGGTGCTGGTGCGACCCGAGGCCATTGAGTTGGTGAGGCCGGGCCCGGCGGTCGCGGGGACCTCGGGCACCGTCGAGCGGGTCGAGTACTACGGGCACGACTCGATGTCGGTCGTGTGCACCGAGGCGGGGGACCGGCTCCGGGTGCGGTCGTCGACGGCGGTGCGCTTCGTGGCCGGCGAGGACGTCGTCGCCCGCTACACCGGCCCGCCGGCGACGGCGTGGTCCGGCGATGGGCACGCCGGTGATGACGCCCCCGATGACGAGGTCGCCGCCGCCGGGTCGACCGGCTGACAAGGACGGCCGCCGGCCAGTGTTCGGGTACCTTTACAACAGAAGGACGGGTGGCTAGCGTGGCGGGCGATGCGCAGCTCCCGCACCCCCACGATCGCCCTGTCCCTGACCGCCCTGCTGGGTCTCGGCCTCGCCGCCTGCGGTGACGACGCCGAGACCGCCGCCGGTGACGGCGAGGCGCCGGGGACCACCGCCGCCGGTGACGAGGGCGGCGACGCCGGGGGCGGCACGCTCACCGTCTACTCCGGGCGCGACGAGGAGCTCATCGGGCCGCTGCTCGAGGACTTCGCCACCGAGACCGGCATCGACGTCGAGGTCCGCTACGGGAGCACCGCCGAGATGGCGCTGCTGATCGAGACCGAAGGCGATCGCTCACCGGCCGACGTCTTCATCTCTCAGAGCCCGGGCGCGGTCGGCTTCCTCGAGGACAACGGCCTGCTGGGCCAGGTCCCCGAGGAGACCCTCGACCTCGTCGCCACCGAGGACCACGCCGAGGACGGCAGCTGGGTGGGCCTGACCGGCCGGGTGCGCACGCTCGTCTACAACACCGACAACGTCACCGAGGACGAGCTGCCCGACTCGGTCCTCGACCTGGTCGACCCTGCGTTCGCCGATCGGATCGGCGTGGCCCCCGGCAACGGGTCCTTCCAGGACTTCGTCTCCGGCATGCGCGTCGAGCTCGGCGACGACGAGACCACCGCCTTCCTCGAGGGACTGGCCGCCAACGACCCCACGACGTATGACGGCAACACCGCCATCCTCGAGGCCGTCGGCCGGGGCGAGGTCGACTTCGGCCTCATCAACCACTACTACAAGTTCCAGGAGCTGGCCGAGGGCGTCGACTCGCCGACCGCCCTGCACTTCTTCGAGCCGGGCGACCTCGGCGGCCTCATCCTGGTGAGTGCCGCCAGCATCGTGGCCACCAACGACGCCGGCACCGCCGCCGAGGACCTGGTGGCCTTCCTGCTGTCGGAGGAGTCGCAGACCTACTTCGCCGAGGAGACCCAGGAGTACCCGCTCATCGAGGGCGTCGAGGCCAGCGACGAGCTGCCCCCGCTCGACGACACGGTGTCGCTGCGCATCGACTTCGAGGACCTCGGCGGCCTCGACGAGACCGAGGCGCTCATCCAGGCCAGCGGTCTCGACGGGTAGCGGATGCGCTCGACCCCGGGCGGCGCGCCCTGACGGTCGCCGCCACCGCCCTCGAGGTGGTCACCGATCCGGCGGGAACGCCCGGTCCGGCCCGGTCGCGCCCGGACCGGAGCCGCGGCGTCGGGCGCGGCGGGCGACCGTCGGCCGTGCTCGTGCTCGTCGCCGTCGCCGTCGCCGTCGTCTTCCTCGCCCCCCTGGCCTACCTGGTGGTGCGAGTGGTCGGCGAGGGGTCCGGGCTCGACGCCGTGGTCGACCGGGAGCGCTCGTTGCGGGCCCTCGGCAACTCGTTGCGCCTGGCCGGCGCCGTCTCGTTGACGGCGGCCACCATCGGCACCGGGTTGGCGTGGCTCACCACCCGCACCGACGTGCCCCTCCGTCGCCTGTGGGCCGTCCTGGCGCCCCTGCCGCTGGTGGTGCCGAGCTTCGTCGGCGCCGCCGCCCTCCTGGCGGCAGTGGCGCCCGGTGGGCTGATCGACGAGCTGGCGCCGGGCCTCGGCGTCGACCGTCTGCCCGAGGTCGAGGGCTTCGGTGGGGCCTGGTTCGTGCTCTCGCTGTTCACCTACCCCTACGTCTACCTACCGGTCGCCGCCCGCCTGGCCTCGCTGTCCCCGTCGCTCGAGGAGTCGGCTCGGCTGCTCGGTCGGCGGCCGGTCCAGGTGTTCCGCACGGTGGTGCTGCCCCAGACCGCCACCGCCATCTGGGCCGGCACCCTGCTGGTGTTCCTCTACGTCGTCTCCGACTTCGGCGCCGTCGCGCAGTTGCGCTATCGGACGCTCACGGTCGAGATCTACGACTCCCGCCTGTTCAACCAGCCCGAGGCGCTGTTCCTCGGCCTGGTGCTGGCCGTGGTCGCCCTGCTCGTCGTGGCCCTCGAGCGCCGGGCCCAGCGCCACCGCGCCGTGGTCGAGGTGGCCCGGACCAAGCGGGCCCTGATCGTGCCGCTGGGCCGGTGGCGGTGGCCGGCGACCGCCATGGCGTCCGTCGTGGCGGTCAGCGCCCTGCTCGGCCCGCTGGCGGTGCTCGGCTACTGGTCGGTCCGTGGCTTCGTCGCCGGCAACGAGCGGGCGCGCCCCGACCTCGGCGAGCTGGTCGAGCCCGCCGTCGCCACCGGCGCCCTCGGGCTCGGCGCCGCCGCCCTCACCATCGCCGTCGTGCTGCCCGTCGCCTACCTGACCGCTCGCCACCGCAGCCGGCTGGGCGGCGTGGTCAACGCCGCCGTGGTCGGCGGCTTCGCCCTCCCGGGCCTGATCGTCGCCCTCGCCGCCGTGTACTGGACGCTCCAGGGCCCGACGTGGACGGCCCGCTTCTACCAGACGGTCCCGATGCTGCTCGCCGCCTACGCCATCCACTTCGGCGCCCAGGGCCTGCGCGCCGCCCAGGTGGCCGTCGGCGCCGTGCCCCGCCGCCTCGACGACGCCGCCCGTACCCTCGGCGCCGGCCGGTGGCGCCGGTTGCGCACGGTGGAACTGCCCCTGATGGTGCCCGGCCTGCTGGCCGGCGCCGGCCTGGTAATGCTCTCGACCATGAAGGAGCTGCCGGCCACGCTCCTGTTGCGCCCCACCACCTTCGACACCCTCGCCGTGCACGTCTGGAGCGCCCGCGAGAACGCTCGCTGGGCCGACACCGGCACCGCCGCCCTCGTGCTCGTCGGGGTGTCGGGCGTGCTCACCTGGCTCCTCGTCCTGCGCCACGCCGAGCGCCTCGACTGAGGTTTCGAGCTCACTCGCTCGGCTGCGGTGGCGACGACAACCGCTTCAGCTGGTACCGGGGCAGATGGATGCGGTGCGCTGCTCGATCTCGGCAAAGAGCTCCTGGAGGCTCATCGGCCCGTCGGGGGTGGCGACGATGCCGGCGGCCCGGAGGGGCTCGGGGCGGCGGTGCACCGGCTTCGGCCCGGCGAGCGCCTCCGCCCAGGCGAGGAGCTCCTCGTCGGTCGGGACGGCCGGGAGGTCGTCGAGCGAGCGGCGGGCGCGGAGGGCGTCGATCGGGCTCATGGCTCGTGGTTTCGCCGCCGTCCCTGCCGTTCCTTCCGC
>JBBJOU010000226.1:0-4360 GCA_037724305.1 Acidimicrobiales bacterium | reverse complement strand
GGCACGGCCACCACCGAGGCGGCCGAGTTCGTCACCACCTACGGCCTGCAGGCCGTGCCCATCCCCACCAACCGCGACATGGTCCGCGACGACGAGGGCGACCTCATCTACCGCACCGAGGACGCCAAGTTCGCCGCCGTCGCCGACGACATCGAGGAGCGCCACGAGCAGGGCCAGCCCATCCTCGTCGGCACCATCTCGGTCGAGAAGTCCGAGAAGCTGTCGCGGATCCTCGAGAAGCGCGGCGTGCGCCACGAGGTGCTCAATGCCAAGCAGCACGCCCGCGAGGCGAACATCGTCACCCAGGCCGGCCGCCTCGGGTCGGTCACCGTCGCCACCAACATGGCCGGGCGGGGCGTCGACATCCTCCTCGGCGGCAACCCCGAGGGCCTGGCCCACGAGGCAGTGGTGGCCGAGGGCATCGGGACGGACCCCGCCGATCGTGACGAGGCGGCCGCCGCCGCCCGCCTCGAGGAGCTGACCGCCAAGTTCAAGGCCGAGTGCCAGGCCGAGGGCGACGAGGTCCGGGCGGTCGGCGGGCTGTACGTGCTGGGCACGGAGCGCCACGAGTCGCGCCGCATCGACAACCAGCTCCGGGGCCGGGCCGGCCGCCAGGGCGATCCCGGCGCCAGCCGCTTCTACCTGTCGCTCGAGGACGAGCTCATGCGGCTGTTCGCCACCGGCGCCATGGCGTGGGTGATGACCAAGGCCATGCCCGACGACGTGCCCATCGAGGCGAAGATGGTCACCAAGGCCATCGAGCGGGCGCAGAACACCGTCGAGACCCGCAACGCCGAGATCCGCAAGAACGTCCTCAAGTACGACGAGGTGATGAACGAGCAGCGCAAGGTCGTCTACAAGCTGCGCGACCAGATCCTTGACGGCGAGGACCTGCGCGACCGCGCCGTCAAGGAGCTCGCCGAGGCGGTCTCGTCGGTCATCGCCACGTTCTGCGTGGCCGAGTTCTCCGAGGAGTGGGACCTCGACGGCCTCGCCGGTGAGATCAAGGGCTACTGGCCGAGCGAGCTCACCAAGGAGCGCCTGGCCGAGTGCTCGTCCACCGACGAGCTTTACGAGTTGCTCGTGAGCGAGGCCACCGCCCGCTACGAGGCTCGCGAGGTCGAGCTCACGCCGGCGGTCATGCGCGAGGTCGAGCGCCAGGTGATGTTGCGGATCATCGACCAGAAGTGGCGCGAGCACCTCCAGGAGATGGATTACCTCCGGGAGGGCATCAACCTGCGGGCCATGGGCCAAAAGGACCCGCTCAACGAGTGGCAGCGCGAGGGCTTCGGGATGTTCGAGCAGATGATGCAGGGCGTCGCCCGTGACTTCGTCCGCTACGCCATGCAGGTGCAGGTCAACGTGGCCCAGCCCGGGGCGTCGGCGGCGGCGCCGGCTGTCGGCACCACCTTCACCGCACCGGCGGCGGTGGCGCCGGCCCCCGCCGCCAGCGCACCGTCGCCCGCCGGTGCGGTGCCGGCGCCGGCCGACGCCGGTCCCGCCGACGACGCCCAGGCCGCCGCACCGGCCGCCGCCACCGTGACCTCGGTGCTGGGCGACGACCCGGAGCCGCAGGTCTCGGCGCTGTCGTACTCGGCGCCCGAGGAGGGCGGCGGCAGCTCGACCATCGCCGAGGCGGCGAAGGCCCAGGCCGTCGCCGACGGGCGTCCCGACGCCGACGCCACGGCCGAGGCGCCGGCCGAGAACGTGCCGGTCCGGCGCACGGAGTGGGAGAAGACCCCCCGCAACGCCCCGTGCCCCTGCGGCTCGGGCAAGAAGTTCAAGATGTGCCACGGGGCCTGAAGGCCGACCGTGCGCGACTACACCGACGCGCTCGTCGCGCTCCGGGCCCGCCTCGACGAGGCGGCCATGTACCTCAAGATCGACGAGCTGACGATGCGCCGACCGCAGCTCGAGACCGAGGCCGGCCGCCCCGACCTGTGGGACGACCCCGACGCGGCGCGCGCCCTCACCGGCGAGCTCGCCGCCGTGTCGTCCGACCTCGACCTCCACGCCGGGTTGGCGGCTCGCCTCGAAGATGCCGAGACGCTCCACGAGCTGGCCCGCGAGGTCGACGACGAGACCCAGGAGCCCGAGCTCGACGAGGCCGTCGCCGAGTTGGCGCGTCGCTTCGGCGCCCTCGAGCTGCGCAGCCTCTTCGCCAGCGAGCACGACGAGCGTGACGCCCTGTGCTCCCTGCAGGCCGGTGAGGGGGGAGCCGACTCCCAGGACTGGTGCGAGCTGCTCCTGCGCATGTACGTCCGCTGGGCCGAGCGCCACGGCTTCGACGTCGAGGTCACCGACTCGACCGCCGGCTCGGAGGCGGGTCTCTCGTCGGCCGAGTTCATCGTGCGGGGCCGCTACGCCTACGGCTGGTTGCAGTCCGAGCGCGGCGTCCACCGCCTGGTGCGGATGAGCCCGTTCAACGCCCAGGGCAAGCGCCAGACCGCCTTCGCCGCCGCCCAGGTGGTCCCGTTGCTCGATCCCGCCAGCGCCACCGTCGAGATCGACGACAAGGACATCAAGATGGACGTCTTCCGGGCCTCGGGCGCCGGCGGCCAGCACATCAACAAGACGTCGTCCGCAGTGCGTCTCACGCACGTCCCGACCGGTGTCGTGGTGTCGTGCCAGATCGAGCGCAGCCAGCACCAGAACCGCGACCGGGCCATGGCCATGCTGGTGGCCAAGCTGGCCGACCTCGAGCGCCAGGAGCGCGAGGCGGCCATGGACGCCATCAAGGGCGACCAGCAACGGGTCGGCTTCGGCAGCCAGATCCGCAGCTACGTGCTGGCGCCGTACCAGATGGTGAAGGACCTCCGCACCGAGCACGAGACGGGCAACGTCGTCGGCGTCCTCGACGGCGACCTCGACCCCTTCATGGAAGCGTGGCTCCGCCACCAGCGCGCCGCTACCGCCAGCGCGTAGACCATCCGGTGTATGGTGCGGTGTATGCACCGCACCAACATCTATCTCACCGAGGGCCAGCAGCGCGCCCTCGACGCGCGTGCGCGGGCGACGGGGACGTCGCGCAGCGCCGTGCTGCGCGCCGTGCTCGATGAGGCCCTGGCCACCAGCATCGAACGCGACGACGACGAGGTGGTGCTCGCGTTCGGCGAGCTGGCCGACCGCTACCTCGAAGTGGCTGACGCGCTGTTCGCCGACGATCCCGATCTGCGCATCGATCGGTGATCATCGTCGACGACCGGTTGTGCATCGAGGCCCTGGCCCGCCGGCCGGTGCCGACATCGATGCCCGATGAGACCGTCGCGACGACCTGGGGGTTCCACTTCCGCCTGCTGCGGGCGTTGGCCGACGCCCGACTGACGGGTTCGTTGAGCCGAGCGACCAGCGCCGACGTTCGAGCGGCGGCCGTCGAGCCGCCGCCGGCCACGCTCGTGGTACTCGACCCGCGCCGTTCGACGGCGATGGCCGCCACGGTGGCGGCGGCCCACGGGCTCAACCTCTTGGCCGCCGAGTTGCTGGCCGCGGCCAAGGTCCACGACGCCAGGGTCGTGGTGGCGGCGGGCAACCTCGGCCGCCACTGGTCGACGGCGTTCGCCGCCGAGCACGTCGACCTGCAGGCCGTGTCGTTCTGACCCGTGAACGGCGGGCGGCCCGCCGCCCCCTGGTCCTCGGGTCTGACCCGGCCGGGGGGCTGCTCGCTCTGCACGACACCCTGGCGGTACCCTTGCTTGCGAGCGGCGCGGACCGGGGTCCCCGCTCGCGTCCCCTTCCGGCCCCGGCAGCCGCCCAACCCGCCGCAATGTTCGCATGATCAAGTTCGACAACGTGTCCAAGGTCTACAAGAGCGAGGTCGTCGCCCTGCGCGACGCCAGCCTCGACATCCAGAAGGGGGAGTTCGTCTTCCTGGTGGGGGCGTCAGGGTCGGGGAAGTCGACCATCCTGCGCCTGATGAACCGGGAGGAGACCCCCGAGAAGGGCCGCATCTGGGTGGCGGGCAAGGACATCGGTGAGCTCTCGTCGTGGAAGGTGCCGTTCCTGCGCCGCAACATCGGCTGCGTCTTCCAGGACTTCAAGCTGCTCACCGGGCGCACCGTGGCCGAGAACGTGGCCTTCGCCCTCGAGGTGATCGGCCGGCCCAAGCACGTCATCAAGACCCAGGTCCCCGCCATCCTCGAGCTGGTGGGCCTGTCCAAGAAGCTTGCCAGCTACCCCCACGAGCTCTCCGGCGGTGAGCAGCAGCGGGTGTCGATCGCCCGCGCGTTCGTCAACCGGCCGCTGATCCTGCTGGCCGACGAGCCCACCGGCAACCTCGACCCGCAGACGTCGGTGGGCATCATGCGTCTGCTCGACCGCATCAACCGCACCGGCACCACCGTGGTGATGGCCACCCACGACC
>JBBJOU010000225.1:0-4371 GCA_037724305.1 Acidimicrobiales bacterium | reverse complement strand
CCCGCCGGGGAGGCGCCGCCCACCGGCCTCGTGACCGAGGACGTGGAGGTCGGCGACGGGGCCGAGGCGACGGCGGGGTCGAACGTCGAGGTCCACTACGTGGGCGTGGCGTGGAGCACCCGCAAGCAGTTCGACGCCTCGTGGGACCGCAACGACACCTTCAGCTTCAAGCTCGGCGCCGGCCAGGTCATCGCCGGCTGGGACGAAGGCGTGGCGGGGATGCTGGTCGGCGGCCGCCGCAAGATCACCATCCCGCCGGGCAAGGGCTATGGCCGCCAGGGCGCCGGCCGAGCCATCGGCCCCAACGAGACCCTGGTGTTCGTGGTCGACCTTCTGGGTGTTCAGTAGGGCGAGGCCGGCTGCGCCGTCGTCTACATCTGTTCCGATGGACCCAGGCCTCGCAAGCTCGGCGGGTCGATCGGCATCCGCCGATCAGGGTGAACCGGCAGGGGCTCGGGCGAGTAGATCGGCGGATGGGGCATCGCGCAAGGCGCAACCGGTGTCGGGCCGTGAGATAGGGGTCGGTAGCCTCCGGACCCGCCATGACCGAGCCCGCCGCCGTCGAGCCCGACCGGGCGCGTCCCCGGGTCGACGCGTTCCGGGCGCCGAAGGGCACGCGCGACCTGCTCCCGCCGGTGTCGGCGCGCCACCGGCGCCTGGTCGCCCGCTTCGCCGAGCTGGCCGGCCAGGCCGGCTACGGCGAGGTGGTGGTGCCCATGTTCGAGGAGCTGGGGGTGTTCAGCCGCCTGGGCGAGGCGACCGACGTGGTCACCAAGGAGATGTACGACTTCGTCGACAAGGGGGGCCGGCGCATGGCGCTGCGGCCCGAGCAGACCGCGTCGGTGGTGCGGGCCTTCGTGGAGCACCGGCCGTCGACGCCGTGGAAGGCGTGGTACGCCGGGCCCAACTTCCGCTACGAGCGCCCCCAGAAGGGCCGCCACCGCCAGTTCGACCAGGTGGGCATCGAGGTGCTCGGCGTCGACGACCCGCACGCCGATGTCGAGGTCGTCGCCCTGGCGTGGCGCTTTCTCGTGGCGATGGGCCTCCGCCGGGTCACCCTGAAGCTGAACAGCCTGGGCGACGCCGGCGACCGGGCCCGCTACTCGGAGTTGCTCCGCGCTCACTTCGAGGCTGTCGCCGGTGAGCTGTCGCCCGCCGCCCGCGAGACCCTCGAGCGCAACCCGCTGCGGGTGCTCGACTCCAAGCGCCCCGAGGACGCCGCCGCCATCGCCGCCGCCCCCAGCATCCTCGACTCGATCTCGGCCGCGGCGGCCGCCCACCTCGACGAGGTCCGGGCCGGCCTCGACGCGCTCGCCATCCCGTACGCACTCGAACCGCGCCTGGTACGCGGCCTCGACTACTACCGGCGCACCACCTTCGAGTTCGCCGGCGACGCCCTCGACGGCGCCCAGGACGCCCTCGGCGGCGGCGGCCGCTACGACGGCCTGGTCGAGGCCCTCGGCGGCCCGGCCACTCCCGGCATCGGCTTCGCCCTCGGCGTCGAACGCATCCTGCTCGCCGTCGAGGCCGAGGACGCCGCCGCCGACCCCGTCCCGGCGGTCGCCGCCTTCGTGGTCGACACCACCGGTGGCCGGGAGGCGACGGTGCTGTGCGACGCCCTGCGGGAGGCGGGCATCGGTGCCGACCGCGCCTGGGACGGGCGCAGCCTGAAGGCCCAGATGAAGGCGGCGGGGCAGTCCGGCGCGACGGTGGCGGTCATCGTCGGCGAGCGCGAGCTGGCCGACGGCACCGCCATCGTGCGCGACCTGCGCGCCTCGGAGCAGGCCGCCGTGCCGCGCGGCGACGTCATCGACCACGTACGGAAGCTGGTGAGCCCGACATGACTGAAGGCGCGATGACGGGCACGACCGGAGGACTGCCGCCGGCGGTCGGGATGCGCACCCACTGGAACGGTGAGCTGCGGGTCGACCACATCGGCGCCGAGGTGGCGATCTGCGGGTGGGTCCACCGCCGCCGCGACCACGGCGAGCACCTCGCCTTCGTCGACCTTCGCGACCGAACCGGGGTCGTGCAGTGCGTGGTCGACGGCGCCGCCGAGCTGCGCAGCGAGTACGTCGTGCGCATCACCGGCACCGTGCGCCGCCGCCCCGAGGGCACCGACAACACCGCGCTGGCCACCGGCGAGGTCGAGGTCGGCGACTGCACCGTCGAGGTGCTGTCGGCCGCGGAGCCGCCGCCGTTCCCCATCGACGAGCGCGCCGACAACGTCGACGAGAACGTGCGACTGCGCCACCGGTACCTCGACCTGCGCCGCGAACGCATGCAGCGCAACCTCGCCGTGCGGGCCACGGTCAACCGCGCCATCCGCGCCGCCATGGACCGCCAGGGCTTCACCGAGGTCGAGACGCCCATGCTCATGCCCTCGACCCCCGAGGGCGCCCGCGAGTTCCTGGTCCCCAGCCGCCAGCGCCCCGGCAGCTTCTACGCCCTGCCCCAGTCGCCCCAGTTGTTCAAGCAGTTGCTCATGGTCGGTGGGACCGAGCGCTACTACCAGATCGCCCGCTGCCTGCGCGACGAGGACCTGCGGGCCGACCGCCAGTACGAGTTCATGCAGCTCGACGCCGAGGCCAGCTTCGTCGGCCAGGACGACGTGCTCGCCTTCATCTCCGAGGCGGTCATGGACGCCGCCGAGGCGGTGACCGGTGAGCGCCCCCCGCCCATCGAGCGCATCACGTGGCGCGAGGCCATGGACCGCTACGGCACCGACAAGCCCGACCTCCGCTTCGGCCTCGAGCTCGACGACCTCACCGACATCTTCGCCGGCACCGGGTTCAAGGCGTTCGCGGCGGCGGCCGCCACCGACGGGATGGCCATCAAGGGCCTCCGGGTGCCCGGGGGCGCCGCCGCCTACGGCCGCAACAAGCTCGACGGCCTGACGGCGCGGGCCAAGGCCCTCGGGGCCAAGGGCCTGGTGTGGCTCAAGGTGGCCGACGGCGACACCCTCGAATCACCGGTGGCCAAGTTTCTGGGCGACGCCGAGCAGACGGCGCTCGTCGGTCGCCTCGGCGCCGAGGCCGGCGACCTCCTCCTGGTGGTGGCCGACGACTGGCACACGACGTGCGAGGTGTTGGGCACGTTGCGCAACGACCTCGGCCGCCCGCCCGTGGCCGAGGGGCAGCCCCGCTACGTGTGGGTGGTCGACTTCCCCATGTTCGTGGGCGTCAGCGACGACGGCACCCCCAAGCCCGCGCATCACCCGTTCACCCGCCCCCACGCCGATGACCTCGACCGCCTCGAGGCCGACCCCATGGGCGTGCGCAGCCAGGCCTACGACCTCGTGCTCAACGGTTGGGAGCTCGGTTCGGGCTCGATCCGGATCCACGAGCCCGATCTCCAGTCCCGCATCTTCGCCCTGCTCGGCATCTCCGCCGAGGACGCCGACCGCCGCTTCGGGTTCTTCCTCACGCCGTTCCGCTACGGCGCCCCGCCCCACGGCGGCTTCGCCTTCGGCATCGACCGCCTGGCCGCCATCCTCGCCGGCGAGGACAACATCCGCGAGGTCATCGCCTTCCCCAAGCCCCAGTCGGGGATGGACCCGATGACCGGCGCTCCCACCCCCGTCGACGACCGCCAACTCGGCGACCTGGGTCTGCGCACGCTCCCCCCCAAGGCCTGACCCTCCCCCGAAAACGAGACGGCTGGCGGCGTCGTAGCCTGGGCTGTCGTGGCTGAGGACCTGTTCGCCGCCGCCGCCGAGGAGCAGTTGGCCGGTCAGGCGCCTCTCGCCGTGCGGTTGCGGCCCCGGACGCTCGACGAGGTCGTGGGCCAGGACCACCTGCTGGCGCCGGGGGCGCCGCTGCGGACGCTGATCGAGACCGACACGTTGCGGTCGGTGATCCTGTGGGGGCCGCCGGGGACGGGCAAGACGACGGTGGCCGAGCTCATCGCCCGCACCACCGACCGGGCCTTCGAGCGGCTCTCGGCGGTGAGCGCCGGGGTGAAGGACGTGCGCGAGGTGCTCGCCGGGGCCGAGCGCCGCCTGGGCGAGAACCGGCGGCGCACCATCTTGTTTCTCGACGAGGTCCACCGCTTCAACAAGGCCCAGCAGGACGCGCTGCTGCCGTCGGTGGAGAGCGGGCTGCTCACCCTGGTCGGGGCGACCACCGAGAACCCCTTCTTCGAGGTGAACCCGCCGCTGCTCAGCCGCTCGACGCTGTTCCGCCTCGAACCCCTCAACGACGCCGCGGTGCGCGCCCTGCTGCTCCGGGGCCTGGCGGCCGAGGAGGCGACGGCCGACGACGACGCCGTCGCCCTGCTGCTGGCCCGCAACAGTGGCGACGGCCGCCACGTCCTCACCACGCTCGAGGTGTGCGTCGCGCTCGCGAGCGGGCGCAGTGATGCTGCGCTCGC
>JBBJOU010000224.1:0-4401 GCA_037724305.1 Acidimicrobiales bacterium | reverse complement strand
CGACCAACTCGTCGGCGGCGATGCGGGTACCCGAACCCTCCTCCCGCAGCAGCCACGTGGCCGTGGACATGTGAGCGAGGGTGTCGCGGCGCGACCGGCGCGCCTGCTCCGGCAGGCCGACGACGACCAGGGTGTTCGTCGCCCGCCCCAGGATCTCGGCGGCGAGCGACGAGGGCGGCCGCCCGGCGACCACGAGGTCGGCGTCGTGGTCGCGCAGGGCGTCCCACACCGTGGTGCGGTTGCCGACACGCACGTGGACCTCGGCCTCGGGGTGCTCCCGGCGGAAGGCGGCGAGCCGGGGGATGAGCAGCCGCTCGGCGGCGGTGGCGATGGCGGCGATGCGTACCGCCCCCCGGCCGGGCTCCTCCACGCTGCGCACCACCCGCACTCCCCGGTCGAGGTGCTGGAGGCTGGTCCGGGCGGCATCGGCGAAGGTCACGCCCGCCGGCGTGACGCGCAGGCCCCGGCCGAACCGTTCGACGAGGTCGACGCCGAGCTCGCGCTCGAGGGCCGACACGGCACCGGACACCGCCGGTTGGGAGACGACGAGATGCTCGGCTGCGCCCCGCACCGAGCCGAGCTCGACGACGGCCAGGAACGTCCGCAGCTGGTTCAAGGTCATAAGGTTTCACCGATGATTGAGCGGCGGATCCATCATAGACATCTGAGGCCGGGTCTGTAACACTGCCGTCATGACCGATCCCACGCCCAACGGCGACGCACCGGCGGAAGACCGCTGGGGTGCCGGTGTCATCTCCTACAAGAAGATGGGCTACTGGCGCCCCGACTACGAGCCCTCGGACACCGACATCATCGCCGCCTTCCGCATCACGCCCCAGCCGGGCGTCGATCCCGAGGAGGCTGGTGCCGCCGTCGCCGGTGAGTCCTCGACCGCCACGTGGACGGTGGTGTGGACCGATCGCCTGACCGACCACACCCGCTACCAGGGCAAGTGCTACCGGGTCGACCCGGTGCCGGGCAACGACGAGCAGTTCATCGCCTACATCGCCTACAACATCGACCTCTTCGAAGAGGGCTCGATCGCCAACCTGACTTCCTCCATCATCGGCAACGTCTTCGGCTTCAAGGCCCTCAAGGCCCTGCGCCTCGAGGACATGCGGATCCCGGTCGCCTACGTGAAGACCTTCGACGGCCCGCCCCACGGCATCGTCGCCGAACGGGAGATGCTCAACAAGTACGGGCGCCCCCTGATCGGCTGCACCGTGAAGCCCAAGCTCGGGCTCTCGGCCCGCAACTACGGCCGGGTGGTCTACGAAGGGCTGCGCGGCGGCCTCGACTTCACCAAGGACGACGAGAACATCAACAGCCAGCCGTTCATGCGCTGGCGGGAGCGGTTCCTCTACTGCATGGAGGCCATCAACCGGGCCGAGGAGCAGACCGGCGAGATCAAGGGTCACTACATGAACGTGACCGCCGCCACCATGGAGGACATGTACGAGCGGGCCGAGTTCGCCAAGGAGCTCGGCAGCATCATCGTCATGATGGACCTCACCGTCGGCTACACGGCCATGACCTCGATGTCGAAGTGGGCCCGCAAGAACGGCCTGATCCTGCACCTGCACCGGGCCGGTCACGGCACCTACACCCGCCAGAAGACCCACGGCGTCAGCTTCCGGGTGATCGCCAAGTGGTGCCGGCTCCTGGGTGTCGACCACGTCCACGCCGGGACCGTGGTGGGCAAGCTCGAGGGCGACCCGAACATGATCGCCGGCTACTACGACACCCTGAGGGACAACTTCATCCCCGCCAACCCCGCCAACGGCATCTACTTCGACCAGGACTGGGCCTCGATGCCCGGCGTCATGCCGGTGGCCTCGGGCGGCATCCACGCCGGCCAGACCCACCAGCTCCTTCACTACCTGGGCGAGGACAGCATCCTGCAGTTCGGCGGCGGCACCATCGGTCACCCCATGGGCATCGCCGCCGGCGCCGAGGCCAACCGGGTCGCGGTCGAGGCCATGGTCAAGGCCCGCAACGAGGGCAGGGACTATTTCGCCGAAGGCGAGGACATCATGAGGGCGGCGGCCAAGAAGTGCCCCGCCCTGCTCGCCGCCCTGGACACCTGGGGCAGCATCACCTTCGACTACGAGTCGACCGACACCGCCGACGTCGCTCCGACGCCGTCGTAGGAAGAGACGAGACCGATGATCACCCAAGGTACCTTCGCCTACCTTCCCGCCTTCGACGATGCCGAGATCGAGGCGCAGATCCGTTACTGCCTCGACAACGGGTGGGCCATCTCGGTCGAGCTGACCGACGACCCCAACCCCCGCAACGTTTTCTGGGACCTGTGGGGCCTGCCGATGTTCGAGCTCACCGACCCCCGGGCCGCGATGACCGAGGTCACCGCCTGCCGGGAGGCGTTCCCCAACCACTACGTCAAGCTGAGCGCCTTCGACAACAGCAGAGGCCGCGAGACCATCGCCCTCAGCCTCCTCGTGCAGCAACCGGCCAACGAGCCGGGCTTCCGCCTCGACCGCCAGGGCCGACCCGGGCGGACGGTCGGTTACACCGCCCACTCCTACGCAGCAGATCGACCGCACGGTGAGCGCTACGCCTAGCGGGTTCTCCATCCCCCGCCCCGGCCAGAAGGCCGGGGCGGGTGCGGCGCCCCCGAAGGGAGCCGACGCCGAGGACCCCGAGACGACCGAGGAGGGCGACTCGGATCAGCTGGCGCCCGACGCCAGCGTCGACCTCGCCGCCGTGCGGGCCGAGTTCGGTGTCGACCGCACCCTCGACGAGCTCGACGAGACCCTCGTCGGCCTCGTCCCGGTCAAGAGCCGCCTCCGCCAGATCGAGGCGCTGCTCCTCATCGACCGCCTCCGCCACCGCTTCGGGCTCGACACTCCTCGTCCGAACCTGCACATGTGCTTCGCCGGTCCGCCGGGCACGGGCAAGACCACGGTCGCCACCAAGATGGCCGAGATCCTGCACGCGCTGGGCTACCTTCCGTCGAACCACCTCGTGACCGTGTCGCGTGAGGACCTCGTGGGCCAGTACGTCGGCCACACCGCCCCCAAGACCAAGGAGGTCTTGAAGCGGGCCATGGGCGGCGTGCTGTTCATCGACGAGGCCTATGCGCTGCACCGGCCCGAGAACGAGCGCGACTACGGCCAAGAGGCGATCGAGATGCTCCTCCAGGTCATGGAGGAGCATCGTGACCGCATCGTGGTGATACTGGCCGGCTACAGCGACCGGATGGACAAGTTCTTCGCATTGAACCCAGGACTCCGATCCCGCATCGCCCACCACATCGAGTTCCCCGAGTTCGACGTCGACGAGCTGGTCGCCATCGGGAAGCGGATGATCGCCGAGCAGGGCTACGAGCTGGCGCCCGAGGCCGAGGACGTGTTCCACGACTACCTCGCCCGCCGGCGGGCCCAGCCCCACTTCGCCAACGCCCGGAGCGTCCGCAACGCCATCGAGCGGACCCGCCTCCGCCACGCCGCTCGGGTGGTCGAGGCCGGTGGGGCAATCGACCTCGCCATGCTGCGCGTGCTCGTCGCCGACGACCTGCTCGGCAGCAGCATCTTCGACGACGACGACACCCAACCGACAAACGACGACGCCGCGACCGCGGACGCCGCCGCCGATGCTGACGCAGGCGCCGACGCATCAGCGGAGGACGCTGCGGCCGACGAAGGCGACGCCGCCGACGAGGACGCCGCCGCCGGGTGAGCCGCCGCCCGGGTCCCGGGCGGCGGTGACGGTCAGCCCTTGCGGTACAGGCGCGTCGTCAGCGGTGCGAAGACGGCGCTCAGCGCCGCCGCCACCGCCAACACGATGACGATGTCGCCGAGCTCGGCATCGCCCTCCATCAGCCCTCGCGACGCTGTCGCCAGGATCGAGATGGGGTTGACGTCGACGAACGCCTGCAGCCCTGACGGCAACGTCTCGGGGTCGACGAAGACGTTGGACAGGAACGTGAGCGGGAAGATCCCCATGAACCCGGCGTTCATGACCGCGTTCGGCGTGCGCAGCACCAGCCCGAGGGTGGTGAAGACCCAGGAGAGGCCGAAGGCGAAGACCACGACGAGGGCCAGGGCGGCGAGGACGCCGCCGATGCCGGCGCCCGGGCGGTAGCCGAGGATCACGCCGAGCACGATGATCACCGTGCCGGACAGCAGGTAGCGCACGCTGTCGCCGAGCAGTGATCCCACGAGGGGCGCCGGGCGCCAGATGGGCAGTGAGCGGAAGCGGTCGACGACGCCCTTGGTCAGGTCGGTGTTGAGGGCGACGCCGGAGTAGACGGTGGTGAACAGCACCGACATCACCAGGATCCCGGGGAGGATGTAGTCGAGGTACTCGGCGGTGGAGCCGGCGATGGCGCCGCCGAACAGGTAGGTGAACATCAGGACGAACATCACCGGGGTGATCGTC
>JBBJOU010000223.1:0-4402 GCA_037724305.1 Acidimicrobiales bacterium | reverse complement strand
CTAGAGCCCTCGCTCGGCGTCGTCGCGGTCGGCCGCGTTCACGGCGTAGCCGAAGACGATGGCCGGCGCCAGGAGCGCCGAGCCGACGAGGAGGGCGGCGACGATGGCGGTGGTCAGCGACTCGGTGAAGCCGATGGCGAACGCGGTCACGAACAGCACCGAGGCGAGGAGGAACAGGCCGTAGCCGAGGCGCTTGCCCGACCGCACCCAGCTGGCGATCCGCGCCCGTCGCGCCCGCACCGGGTCCGCCGCCATCGGACCATCGTGGCCGCCGCGCCGACCCGGGAGCGAACGCCGGTGCGTCAGGCGGCGGCGAGGGGATCGCGCCCAGCAGCGCGCATCGGGAGCCAGCCCGACTCGCCGAGGAGGGCGTGGAGCGACTCGGTGACCCGGTCGAGCGAGAGGTGGCGCACGGCGACGGCCCGGTTGGCCTCGAGCAGGGCCGGGTCGGGGTGGGCGAGCAGGGCGGCAACCCCTTCGGCGTCGTGGGGGTCGAACCAGGCGAACCCGAGGGCGCGCAGCTCGGCCGCCACCGGGTAGCGCCCCACGACCGCCGGTCGCCGGTGGAGGGCGGCCTCCACGGGGGGGTTGCCGAAGCCCTCCCAGGTCGAGGGGAAGGCGACCACGTCGGCGGCGGCGTAGGCGTCGGACATGGTGCCGGGTGAGGGGTGGTGCAGGACCCGACAGCGAGCGGAGGCCAGCACGGCATCGAGGCGCGCCCCGTAGCCCTCCTCGGCGGCACCGGTGAGCCAGTAGGTCGCGCCCAGTGCCTCGGCCAGGCGCACGGCGGCGCGGATGTTCTTGCGAGCGATGGCCCGTACCGGGTGCAGCACGAGCACCTCGCCGTCGGCCACGCCGAGGGCGGCCCGGGTGGCGTGGCGGTCGCCCGGGGCCGGGTCGGCGTCGAAGCCGTTGTAGACCGTGGTGGCGGCGATCCCACGGTCGGCGAGCTGGTCGCAGGTGAGGGCGTTGATGGTGACGTGGCGCCAGGCAGGGTCGTCGGGGGGGAGCTCGGTGACGTCGCGGAAGCGGGCTCGCTGCCACGAAGGGTCGTGGTGGTGCAAGATCGCCGGTCGTCCCCGGAGCACCCGGGCGACGACGCGCGACGCCGGGAGGTTCATGGGGATGGTCAGCAGGTTCTCGACCACGACGAGGTCGGCACCGTCCAGGGCAGCCTCGACTTCCTCGTCCGGCGGGGGCGTCGCCGCCCCGATGGCGAGGCCGGCCACGTGGACGTCGACCGGTCCCTCCCCGGCGACGGTGCGGGTGGCGAAGCCGAGCCCGTGGAGCACCCGGCGCCACGACTCGGTCACGACGGCCACGCCGTCGCTGCCACCGAGGCGGAACGAGACGAAGGCGGCGACGGGGGTCATGGCGAGGTGACGGTAGCGAGCAGATCCGAGGAGCCCGACCAGCCGGCCGAGCGCGACGCACCGATGGACGCTGACGCGGTGGCCATCCGGGCGGGCGCCGTCCTCGACGCCCACCAGCGCCCGGAGGGATACGCCGTCCCGTCGGCGTCGATCTACCCGTACCGCTGGCTGTGGGACAGCGCCTTCCACGCCGTGGTGCGCGCTGGCCTGGGCCAGCCGGAGGCGGCGGCCGCCGAGCTGCGCTTCGCCCACCGCCACCAGCACCCCAGCGGTTTCGTGGCCCACGTCGACCATGTCACCGACCCGGGGGCCTTTGCCTCCTTCTGGGGCCGGCTCGGCGACTCGACCATCACCCAGCCGCCAGTGGCCGGCCACGCCGTCGCCGTGCTGGCCCGGGCGACAGGGGCGCTCGACGAGCGGCTCGCCCTCGCCGCCGCCGCCCACCTGCGGTTCTGCCTCGGGCGCCGCCACCCGTCGGGCCTGCCGGCGGTGGTGCACCCGTGGGAGACCGGCTGCGACGACAGCCCCCGCTGGGACCACTGGGGCGCGGGCGACCCGGCGGGTTGGTGGGCGGTGAAGGGCGCGCTGGTGGCCGGCCTCCGCCTCGACGCCGACGGCGCCGCCGTCGGCTCCGACGTGGCCGGCTTCGACTGCGCCCCGGTCAGCTTCGCCGCCATCTGCGCCTGGGGTGCACGCGAGCTGCTCGCCGTCGCGCCCGGCATCGACGACACGCTGGCGGCCGACGCCGAGGCCGTGGTCGATGCGCTGGCCGGGCGCTGGGACGCCGAGCTGCGGTGCTGGGTCGATGCCGGTGCCAGCGAGGCGACGAGCGGGCGCACCCGCACGGTGGAGGGCCTGTTCCCGCTGCTCGTCGAGGACCGGCCCGAGGTGCGGGCCGCCGTACTCGCCGACCTGGCCGACCCGGCGGTGTGGGCCGGTCGCTACGGGCCCCGGGGCGTGCACCCCGACGAGCCCGCCTACGAGCCGGACCGCTACTGGCGTGGCGGCGTGTGGGCCCCGCTCGCCTACCTGCTCGACCAGGCCGGTGCCCCGGCCGCCACCGTCGCCCGCCCGGCGACGGTCGGGGCGGTGGCGTCGGGCTGGGCCGAGTGGTGGCACGCCGACACCGCCGCCCCCGGCGGCGCCGTCCCCCAGTCCTGGACCGGGCTGGTGGCGCTGCTCGCCCGCCGGTAGGTGGTGACCAGGGACGACCGTCCTGGCGGGCGCAGCTCGATCCGGCGCCAGGTCGTGGGGTCGACGGTGCCGATCGGGCGTCGCCGCGGTCCGGGTCGTGCCGGCCGTTCGACGCGCCGTCGAGCGGTCGCCGAGACCGATCCCGGCGAGCACTGCGCCCGGCCCCGGCGGCGGACGAGGTGGGCGACGATGTAGGCCACGCCGGTGGCGATGACGATGTCGCCGATGCTGACGACGATGGCGGCGGGGTCGAGGGGGACGACGTCGCCGAGGGCGGCGAGGGTGTCGTCGGGGTGCTCGAGGCGGCGAGGGCCGTCGAAGGCGACGCGCTCGACCTCGGCGGCGTCGACGACGTCGGCCTGCACCAGCGCGCCGCGGCGCACGGGGGTCGCACCGTCGACGGCGAGGGGGGCGAGGTTGAGGGCGAGGCCGGCGGCGACCACTCCGGCGCCGGTCACGTGGAGGTTGGCCAGCACGCCGATCAGGAGCGCCAGCCGCCCGGCGAGGGCCACGCCGAGGGCGACGTCGCCGCCGAGGCGGCCGGCCAGCGCGGTGGCCAGCACCCCGGCCACGAGCAGGCCCGGCACGCGCG
Source organism: Acidimicrobiales bacterium (assembly GCA_037724305.1). Lineage (GTDB taxonomy): Bacteria > Actinomycetota > Acidimicrobiia > Acidimicrobiales > JACDCH01 > JBBJOU01. The sequence continues at coordinate 1,243 of JBBJOU010000223.1, read as the reverse complement.
CGCGCGGCAGGGCACGGTGGCGTCCGCCGCCGGGGGCGACGACGCGCCCGGCCACCACGCCGATGACCACGGCGACGGGTACCAGGAGCACCCGGTCGACGGTAGGGACCCCCGGGGCGGCGCCGGTGGACCCTCCCGGCTCGGCCGTCGGCCCGGCGGTACGGTCCCGGGCATGGGGGACACCGCTGCACCCACCGTCCGGGTCGAGGTCGTCGACGGGGTGGCGACGCTCACCATCGACCGGCCCGAGGTCCACAACGCCCTCTCGGTGGCCGTCGTCACCGAGTTGCGGGCCGCGCTCGCCGCCATCAAGGACGACCCGCAGGCGCGCGTGGTGGTGCTCACCGGCGCCGGCGAGCAGGCGTTCTGCGCCGGTGCCGACCTCACGGAGATGGGCGAGGGCGCCGGCTGGGCCGAGCTCCATGACGGCCGGGGCCTCTTGGCCCAGCTGTTCCGTGACCTGTGGGAGCTGGGCACCCCCACCCTCGCCCGGGTGCGGGGGTGGTGCCTGGCGGGCGGCTTCGGCCTGGCCCTGGCCTGCGACCTGGTGGTGGCCGCCGACGACGCCCGGTTCGCCACGCCGGAGATCGACCGGGGCCTGTGGCCCTACATGATCACCGTCCCCCTGGTGCGCTCCATGGCGCCCAAGGTGGCCCTCGACCTGATGCTGACCGGCCGCCGGGTCGACGCCGAGGAGGCGGCGCGCATCGGGTTCGTGTCCCGCCTCGTCCCCGCCGCCGAGCTCGACGCCGCTGTGGCTGAGCTCGCCGGCGCGCTGGCCGCCAAGTCGCCGGCCGCGGTCCGCCTCGGCCGCGACGCCTTCTACGCGGTGTGGGACCAGGGCGCCGACGACGCCCTCCGCCTCCTGCACCCCATGCTCACCGTCCACAACGGCCTCGAGGACGCCGCCGAGGGCATCGCCGCCTTCGCCGAGAAGCGCCCCCCTGAGTGGCGGGGGCGCTGAGCGGGGGACAAGGCCGCCGTGGTGGCGTCGCCGTCAGCCGGCGCTACGGTCCGCGCCCATGCCCGAGGTCCGTTCCGAGATCGACGCCACCGTGCAGCGGGTCGCGGTGACCACCGGTGCCGAGGTCACCGAAGGCGACGAGCTGGTCGTCCTCCTGACCGCCGAGGTCGCCATCCCGGTGCTGGCCCCGGTGGCGGGCCGGCTCACCGACGTGCCCGTCGCCCCCGGTGACACCGTGGCCGCCGGCGACGTCGTCGCCGTGATCGACTGAGCTTGCGA
>JBBJOU010000222.1:0-4404 GCA_037724305.1 Acidimicrobiales bacterium | reverse complement strand
TCTGCTCGGTGCCCTCGAAGATGTCGAAGATCTTGGCGTCGCGGTGCATGCGCTCGACGGGGTACTCGCGGGTGTAGCCGTAGCCGCCGAGGATCTGGATAGCGCGCTCGGTGACCCACACTGCCGTACGGCCGGCCTTGAGCTTGGACATCGAGCCCTCGGCGTTGGTGTAGCCGCCGTTGCGGGCGAGCCAGGCGGCGCGCCACACGAGGAGGCGGGAGGCGTCGATCTCGGTGGCCATGTCGGCGAGCATGAAGGCGATCGCCTGGTTCTCGATGATGGCCTTGCCGAACGCCCGGCGCTGCTTGGCGTAGTCGAGGGCGTACTCGTAGGCGCCGCGGGCGACGCCGACGGCCATGGCGGCGACGGCCGGTCGGGTGGCCTCGAAGGTGGCCATGGCCGGCTGCTTGGCGCCGGTCCGCTCGGCGTTGCGCGCCTTGGCCAGCTTCTCGTCGAGCTTCTCCTTGCCGCCCAGCAGGCAGTGGCCGGGCACCCGCACGTCGTCGAGGACGACCTCGGAGGTGTGCGACGCCTTGATGCCGTGCTTCTTGTACTTCTGGCCCATCGACAGGCCTTTCGTCGCCGGTGGGATCACGAAGCTGGCCTGGCCCCGGCTCTTCAGCGCGGGGTCGACGGTGGCCACCACGACGTGGACGTTGGCGATGCCGCCGTTGGTGATCCACGCCTTGGTGCCGTTGAGGACCCACTCGTCCTTGGCCTCGTCGTAGATGGCGCGGGTCCGCAGCGAGCTGACGTCGGAACCGGCGTCGGGCTCGGACACGCAGTAGGCGCCGAGCTTCACGTCATCGGCGGTGCCGAAGCACTGCGGGACCCACTCGAGGGTCTGCTCCATGGTGCCCTGGCCCGAGATGCCGGCGGCGGCGAGCCCCGAGCCGAAGATCGACAGGGCGATGCCGGCGTCGCCCCAGAACAGCTCCTCGAGGGTGAGGGGCAGGGTGAGGCCGGTGCTGTCGTTCATGCTCGCCTGGGCGAAGAAGTCGAACGAGTAGAGGCCGATCTGGGCGGCCTCCTGGACGATGGGCCAGGGGAACTCCTCCCGCTCGTCCCACTCCTCGCCGGCCGGGCGGATGACCGTCTCGGCGAAGTCGTGGACCCACTTCTGGATCTGCTGCTGGTCCTCGTTGAGCTGGAGTGAGAACTCGGCCATGTGACGCCACCTCTGCGTGCTGGAGGGGAAGGTTACCCGTCGGTAACCGAGACCCTAGGCGCCGTCGGTCCCGACGGCAACCCGGGAGGAACTCGGCCGTCACCCGTCGAACCTGACCAGGGGGGCGTGGGCGGCCACGCCGGAACGCAGCAGCACACCGATACAGCAGCACACAGGGGGCACTTGGGATGGGACTCGACCGCACCACCGACGACGACCTGCTCCGGCGGGCCGGGCGCGGCCACGACGCCGCGCTCCAGGCGCTGGTGGGCCGCCACCTCCACCCCGCGTGGCGCCTCGCGCTCGTGACCGCGCCCACGCGCGGGGCAGCGCGCGACGCCGCCGTCGCCGGCGTGGTCGACGCCTTCGCCGCCGCCTTGGACGACGACCGCCGCCCCCCGGTGGCGCCGCCGCTGCGGGTCCGGGTGGTGAGCGCCACGCGTGGTGCCGCTCTCAGCGGTACCGCCACCGTCGCGGGCGACGGGGGCGAGACCGCCGCCGCCCCGACGCCCACCGCGACGAGCAGCCTGGCCCTCGACGCGTTCCGCGCCCTGCCCGAACGGTCGCGTACCGCGCTCTGGCTGGTCGACGTCGAGGGGGGCACGCCGGCCCAGGCCGCCCCCATCCTCGGCGTCGAGGCCGGCCCGGCCAGCGCCATGGTGGCCCGGTCCCGCGATGCCCTGCGGGCCCGCCTGGCCAGCGATGCTGCGGCGACGGCCGAGGGCCGGCGGTGCGCCCGCGCCATGGCCAAGCTGCCCGGCCTCGCCGGCGGCGACCTCGATGCGGCCGACCGCTCGCGGCTCGAGGCCCACGCCGGGCGGTGCACGACCTGCGCCGAGATCGTCGCCGTCGTCGCCCACCCCCGCCACGCCCTGCGCGCCCTCGTCGGCCCGTTGCCCGCCGGCCTCGACGTCGCCATCGCTGAGCGGTGGGCCGCAATCATCGCCGAGCACCGCCGGGTGTTGCTCGCCCCCTGGTCCGAGCGGACGATCGGCGCCGTGGCCGCCGCCGTGTTCATGCTCGGCATCGCCGGGGTTGCCCTCGTCAGCGCTCGCGACGACACCTCCACCCAGCTCGCCGCTCCCGTCGACGCCTCGGGCATCGGCGGCGGCGGGGAGGCCCCCGACGAGGAAGCGCCGATCGCTGATGCGCCGGCTCGCCCGCCGGCGGTCCGCCCCGTCGTGGTGGCGCCGCCGCCACCGGCGGCCGTCGGCCCGTCGAAGCCGGCCCCGGTCGCTCCGGTCGTCACCAACACCGACGGGCCGCGCGCCGTCGCCGCCCCACCCCCACCCCCGGCTCCCCCCCCGCCCCCCGGCGCCACGCCACCGCCGCCGCCGCCGCCCCCGCCTGCCCCCGAAGCCGTCGGCACCGGCACCCAGGTCAACGTCAACGTCCTCGGCTCCGACGGCGTGGCCGTCGGCGTCGGCGACTGCACCGGCGTGAACGTGCTCGGCACCGCCATCGGCTGCGACCCGGCAACCGGCGCCCCGCTCGACGTCACCATCGAGACCGGCGGCCTGCTGCCCCCCATCAGCCTGCCCTGAGCACCGGCCTGGCGCGAGTTCGAGCCTGACCACGGTGGGCGCCGGGCCGCCATCGCGGCGATCGTGTCGAGATGACCGAACTGCGGCCACTGGAGGTTCGCGGTGACCGATGCGCTCGCCGATCTGCCGGGCGATCCTCGGCCGGACGGTACGGCGCCGCCACCGCTCCTGCGCCCCCGCTACCTCTCGTGGTGGTTTCGCGACGAGGACGTCCTGATGGCCGACTGGTTCGATCGGATCGAGTCACGCCCCGAGTTCACCGTCGTGCAGTCGCTCCCCGCCGTGAGCACGACGTTCGGCCAGGAGGAAGTCTGACCTCGACGCGGCGTCAGCGGCGGTGGAGCTTGGTGCCGACCGGCGTGTCGGCGACCTCGTAGCCGAGGGCGGCGAGCTCGTCGCGCAGGGCGTCGGCGGTCTTCCAGTCGCGGGCGCCGCGCGCCTCGTCGCGGCGGCGGGCGAGCACCGACGCGTCGTCGCCGACCTCTCCGCCGGTGACCCGCAGCGCGAGGCCGACGGCGTCGGCGATGGCGAGCGCGGCGGCCGCCGCCGGGACGTCGTCGGCGGCGTTGGCCCGCCGCACCAGGTCGAAGAGCAGGGCGGTGGCGCCGGGCGTGTCGAGGTCGTCGTCCATGCGCTCGCTGAAGCGCACCATCGCCGCCGGGTCAGGGGCGACCCCGCCAGCGACGGCGGCGTGGCGGCGGGCGAAGGCGTCGAGGCGGCGCACCGCCTCGCCGGCCGAGGCGATCGTCTCCCGTGACACCTCGATCGGCGCCCGGTAGTGCGCCTGGAGCACGAGCAGGCGGTAGGCCCGCCCGTCGGCCTCGTCGAGCAGGTCGAGCAGGGTGGTGAAGTTGTCGAGCGACTTCGACATCTTCTCGCCGCCCACCTCGACGAAGCCGTTGTGCACCCAGTGGCGGGCGAAGGCGCGACCGTCGGCGACCGCCTGGGCCCGCTCGTTCTCGTGGTGGGGGAAGGCGAGGTCCTGGCCGCCGCCGTGGATGTCGAAGCCCTCACCGAGCAGGTCGAGGCTCATCACCACGCACTCGGTGTGCCAGCCCGGCCGACCCTCGCCCCACGGCGACGGCCACGCCGGCTCGCCGGGTTTGGCCAGCTTCCACAGGGCGAAGTCGACCGGCGACTCCTTGCCCTCGTCGACCACCACCCGGGCCCCGGCCCGCAGCGACTCGACGCTCTGACGGGCGAGCAGGCCGTAGCCATCGACCCGCTCGGCCCGGAAGTAGACGCCGTCGGCGGCGGGGTAGGCCGCCCCGGCTGCGACGAGGCGAACGATGAGGTCGACCATGGCCTCGACGTAGGCGGTGGCGTGGGGATCGTGATCGGGGCGCTGCACCCCGATGCCGTCCATGGCCCGGTACCAGATCGATTCGCACTTCTCGGCGATCGCCGTCCACGGTCGGTCCTCCCGAGCGGCCCGGGCGATGATCTTGTCGTCGATGTCGGTGACGTTGGAGACGTAGGTGACCTCGAGGCCCGACCAAGCGAGGTACTTGCGCAGCACGTCGAAGACGATCGAGAACCGCCCGTGGCCGAGGTGGGGTGGCCCATAGACGGTCGGCCCGCACACGTACATCGACACCTTTCCGGGCTCCCGGAGCTCCAGGGGCCGGACCTCGCCGGCGGCGGTGTCGAACAGGCGCAGCATTGGCGCAACGGTAGCGGCGCGCCCGGCCG
>JBBJOU010000221.1:0-4408 GCA_037724305.1 Acidimicrobiales bacterium | reverse complement strand
ACGGCTGAGGACCACCGTGCACCGGTGGCCACGGCTTGCTGGCTCACGGCTTCCATACGTGGATGACCGCGAGCGGAACCCGGTCCGCTCCACGAGAGGGGATGGACACCCGACCGCTACGAGCGCTGGCTGGCCGCCTAGCCCTCGTCATGCCCGGCACCGGCGGCGCGGGCGCTCTCGAGCTCGGCGGTCACGGCGGCGCCGAGGAGCAGGGCGGTCGATGACAACAGTCCCCACAGCAGGAGCGCCACCACCCCGGCCAGCGGGCCATAGGCGTCACCGAAGGACGGGCTGATGTCGAGCACCATGCCGAGCGCCACGGTCGCCACGCCCCAGCCGGCGACGGCGACGCCGGCACCGGGAGCGAGCCACGACCAGCTCGGCTGACGTCGGAGCGGACACACGCGGAACAGGACCGCCACCGCGGCCGTGAGCAGGCAGACGCCGAGCGGTACTCGGCTGAGGCGCCACAACGGTGCCAGCGTGTCGGCGCCGATCGCCGAGCCGATCGCGCCTCCCAAAGCGATCATGGCGAACGCTGCGGTCAGGAGCACGCCGACGCTGCACGTGAGCAGAAGGGCCCGCACGTACTTGCTCACCATCGGGCGGTCCCGCTCGATGCCGTAGAGCCGGTTGAGGCTGCGCTGGATCTGGCCCATGGCGGTCGTGGCGGAGAGGAGCACGCCGGCGAACCCCACTCCGATGGCGATGTAGCGCTCGTCACCGCCGTTCGCCCTCGCCTGCTCGATCGCCGCCTGGAGCGCCTCGCCGACCGGGCCGGGCGCGGCGATCTGGCTGATCTCCGCCGCCGCCTGGCCGACGCCGTCCTGGCCGACAGCGGTGGCGATGCCGACGACAGCGACCAACCCCTGGACGGCCACCAGGACGGTCATGAACGCAAGGGACCGCGCATGGCTGAAGCCGTCGGCAGCACGGAGTCGCTGGATGGACCGCGTGAGAAGTTGCGTCGGGCCGACCTGCGCCAGTGTCATCCGCGCGGTGTCGCCGGTCCGGTCGACCGTCTCGGGAACCCTCGTCGCGCTGCTCACCCGGAACACCTTGACACCGCCGACACGTTGGCGACGACGCCACGTCCCATCCGACGGGCGGGCAGGAGCGCCGCCGCCGCTACCGTGCCGGCATGGCGCTGGCCAAGGTCCTGACGGTGTCGGACGGCGTCGTGGCCGGCACCCGCGACGACCGGTCGGGCGCGGTCGCCGAGGAGGTCCTCGTCGCCGCCGGGTTCGAGGTCGTCGAGCGACGGGTCGTGGCCGACGGCGACGACACCGTCAGCACCGCTCTCGTCGAGCTCACCGCCGGCTTTGCCGGGCTCGTAGCCACCACCGGCGGCACCGGCTTCGGGCCGCGCGACCGGACCCCCGAGGGCACCGCGCTCGTGCTCGAGCGCGACGCCCCCGGCATGGCCGAGGCCATGCGGCTGGTCTCGCCCCTCGGGCGCCTCAGCCGTCAGCGCGCCGGCACGGTGGGCGAGGCGCTGGTCCTGAACCTCCCCGGCTCTTCGAGCGGCGTGCGCGAGTGCCTCGAGGCGGTGCTCGACGTCGTGCCCCACGCCCTCGACCTCATGGCCGGCGGTCGGCCCCATTGACCGACGACGAGGTGGTGATGGCCCGGGCGATGGCGGCGGCGGCCACGGTGCGCACGACCACGTCGCCCAATCCGTGGGTCGGCGCCGTGGTACGCACCGCCGACGGCCACGAAGCGAGCGGGGCCACCGAGCCCCCCGGCGGGCGCCACGCCGAGGTGGTCGCCCTCGACGCCCTGGCCGCCGCGCACGATCGCGACGCGCTGCGGGGCGCCACCGTGTGGAGCACCCTCGAGCCGTGCCGCCACACCGGTCGTACCGCGCCGTGCACCGACGCCCTGATCGCCGCCGGCGTCGGCCGAGTGGTCATCGGCATCGAGGATCCCGACCCACTGGTGGCCGGGGCGGGCATCGCCTGCTTGCGGGCCGCCGGCATCGATGTGGCGGTCGGGGTGGCGTCGGATGCGGTGACCGCCCAACTCTCCCCGTACCTGACCCACCGCCGCACCGGCCGGCCACACGTGGTCCTGAAGTTGGCGGCCACCCTCGACGGTCGCGTCGCCGCCCCCGACGGCAGCTCGCAGTGGATCACCGGGCCCGAGGCCCGGGCCGACGCCCACCGGCTGCGGGCCGAGTCCGACGCCGTCCTGGTCGGGGCCGGCACCGTGCGAGCCGACGACCCCAGCCTGACCGTGCGCGATCTGCCCGGCGGGGCGCCGGCGCCGCGCCCCGATGCTCAGCCGCTGCGGGTCGTCCTCGGCACCGCGCCGCCCGCCGCCCGCATCCATCCGTGCCTGCAACGATCGGGGTCGCTGCCGGACCTGCTCGATGAGCTGGGGGGCCGTGGCATCGTCCAGGTCATGGTCGAGGGTGGGCCCACCGTCGCCGGCTCGTTTCACCGGGCCGGCCTGATCGACCGCTATGTCCTCTACCTCGCCCCCGCCCTGTTCGGCGGTGACGACGCCCGGCCGGTGCTCGCCGGCGCCGGTGCCCCGAGCGTGGCCGAGCTGTGGCGGGGTCGCATCACCGACGTCGCGCGGCTGGGTCCGGACCTTCGCGTCGAGCTCGTGCCCGAGCGGACCTGACCGGTGTTCACCGGGATCGTGGAGGAGCTCGGCACCGTCGTCGGCCGTGACGGCGGGCGGTTCCGCTTCGCCTGCACCACCGTGCTCGACGACGTCGCCACCGGGGCCTCGATCGCCGTCAACGGCGTGTGCCTCACCGTGGTCGACCACGACGCCACAGCGGGCTGGTGGGAGGCCGACGTGGTGGGCGAGAGCCTGGCCCGCACCGCTCTCGGGCACCTGGCTCCCGGCGACCGGGTGAACCTGGAGCGCCCGGTGCGCCTGTCGGACCGCCTCGGGGGCCACCTCGTGCAGGGTCATGTCGACGGCGTCGGTGAGATCGTCGACGCCGCCCCCGCCCTCCGGGTCCGGGCCCCGCACGACCTCCTGCGCTACGTCGTCGAGAAGGGTTCCATCACCGTCGACGGCATCAGCCTCACCGTCGCCGCCGTGCTCGACGACGGTTTCACCGTCGCCGTCATCCCCCACACCGTCGCCGTCACCACCCTCGGGACCTCCGGTCCCGGCGATCTCGTGCACCTCGAGATGGACGTCACCGCCAAGTACGTCGAGCGCCTGCTCGCCTGGAAGGATCGGACCTGATGCCGTTCGCCCCCATCGAGGACGCCGTCGCCGCCATCGCCCGCGGCGAGATCGTGGTCGTGGTCGACGACGAGGACCGCGAGAACGAGGGCGACCTCATCATGGCCGCCGAGCACGCCACCCCGGAGGCGATCTCGTTCTTCCTCCACCACACCTCCGGGGTGATCTGCGCCACCGTGACCTCCGAGCGGGCGCGGGAGCTCCAGCTCGAGCAGATGGTGCAGCACAACACCGAGACCATGCGCACCGCCTTCCTGGTCACCGTCGACTACCGCCACGGCACCACCACCGGCATCTCGTCGGCCGACCGGGCCGCCACCATCCAGGCGCTCGTCGACCCCGGTACCAAGCCCAGCGATCTCCTCCGGCCCGGCCACATCTTCCCCCTCGAGGCCCGTGAGGGCGGCGTGCTGAAGCGGGCCGGCCACACCGAGGCGTCCATCGACCTCGCCCGCCTGGCCGGGTCGTACCCGGCGGGCGTGCTGTGCGAGGTGGTCACCGCTGACAAGGAGGGCATGGCCCGGCTCCCCGAGCTCGAGCGCTTCGCCGACGAGCACGGCCTGCTGCTCATCTCCATCGCCGACCTCATCCGCTACCGCCGCAAGACCGAGAAGCTGGTGCACCGCCTCGGCGAGGGCCGCATCCCCACCCAGTGGGGCGACTTCACGTGCGTGGCGTTCCAGTCGGTGCTCGACGGCGAGCAGCACGTGGCCTTCGTGCGCGGCGCGGTCGCCGGTGCCGACGACGTCCTCGTGCGGATGCACAGCGAGTGCCTCACCGGCGACGTGTTCGCCTCACTGCGCTGCGACTGCGGTCCCCAGCTCGACGAGTCCATGCGCCGCATCGCCGAGGAGGGCCTGGGTGCGGTCGTGTACCTGCGCGGCCACGAGGGACGGGGCATCGGCATCGGTCACAAGATGGCCGCCTATGGCCTCCAGGACGGCGGGCTCGACACCGTCGACGCCAACCTGCAACTGGGGCTGCCCGCCGACAGCCGCGAGTACGGCATCGGTGCCCAGATCCTCGTCGACCTCGGCATCACCACCATGCGCCTGCTCACCAACAACCCGGCCAAGCGCGGCGGCATCGAGGGCTACGGGCTCGAGATCACCGGCATGGTGCCGCTGGTGATCGCCGCCAACCCCGAGAACGAGCGCTACCTCGCCACCAAGCGCGACCGGATGGGCCATCTCCTCGA
>JBBJOU010000220.1:0-4420 GCA_037724305.1 Acidimicrobiales bacterium | reverse complement strand
GGCACCTACGCCCTGTCGGCGGGCTACTACGACGCCTACTACGGCAAGGCCCAGCGGGTCCGCACGCTGATCCTGGCCGACTTCGCCGCCGCCTACGAGCGCTTCGACCTGCTGCTGTCGCCCACCTCGCCGTGCACCGCCTTCGCCTTCGGCGCCAAGGACGACCCGCTGACCATGTACCTGAACGACCTCTGCACCATCCCCTCGAACCTGGCCGGCCACCCGGCGGTGTCGGTGCCCTTCGGGGTCGGGGCCGACGGCCTCCCCGTCGGTGTCCAGGTGCTGGCGCCGGCCCTCGCCGAGGCCACCATGCTGCGGGCCGCCGCCGTCCTCGAAGCCGCCGTAGCTGGCTGACGCGCCAACCCCGTTCTGGGGGCAGCAGTGCACGCGATGGTGTGCGCTGCTGCCCCCAGTTGGCGTCGGGCGGGTCGGCGGGACGCCGCTAGCGTGACGGCCATGGGCGACAACCATGACGACGCTGCGTGGGAGACGGTCATCGGGCTCGAGGTGCACTGCGAGCTGGCCACCGAGACCAAGCTGTTCTGCGGGTGCCCCAACGTCTTCGGCGACGAGCCGAACACCAACGTCTGCCCCACCTGCCTGGGCCTCCCGGGCTCGCTGCCGGTGGTGAACGAGAAGGCGGTCGAGCTGGCCGCCCGGGTCGGTCTCGCCCTCGGCTGCGAGGTGCGCCCGAGCGTGTTCGCCCGCAAGAACTACTTCTATCCCGACATGCCCAAGGACTACCAGGTCAGCCAGTACGACCTGCCCATCAACGTCGAGGGGCGTCTCGCCCTGCCCGGCGGCGGCAGCGTGCGCATCGAGCGGGCGCACCTCGAGGAGGACACCGGTAAGTCCACCCACGTCGGCGGCGGGGGGCGCATCCATGACGCCACCCACTCCCTCGTCGACTACAACCGCTCGGGCGTCCCCCTGCTCGAGATCGTGTCGGGCCCCGACCTGCGCAGCGCCGAGGACGCGAAGGCCTACGTCGCCGAGCTGCGCGCCGTCCTGCTCGCCGTCGGGGCGTCGGACGCCAAGATGGAGGAGGGCTCGATGCGGGTCGACGCCAACGTGTCGGTGCACGCGCCGGGCACGCCGCTCGGCACCCGCACGGAGTCGAAGAACATCAACTCCCTGCGCTCGTTGGGCCGGGCCATCGAGTACGAGACCCGCCGCCAGATCGACCTGCTCACCGCCGGGGAGCGCATCGTGCAGGAGACCCGCCACTGGGACGAGGAGGGCGGGCGCACCCGCCCCGGTCGGCTGAAGGAGGAGGCCGAGGACTACCGCTACTTCCCCGAGCCCGACCTGGTGCCCCTGGTGCCCACCGACGAGTGGATCGAGGGCGTGCGGGGCTCACTGCCGGTGCTGCCCGCCGAGCGCCGCCGCACCCTCGCCGAGGCCGCCGGCGTCGACGAGGGAGCACCGGCCGTGGCCCTGCTGGTGGCCCGTGACCAGGACACCCTGGCGGTCGGTGCCATCGCCGCCGGCGGCGACGCGGCCCGGGTGCTCACCCACGTCGAGCACGACGTGCCCGCCGAGGCGGCGGCCACCTTCGACCCGCAGGCGCTCGCCGCCCTCGTCGGCCTCGAGGGCGAGGGGGCGCTCACCGCCACCCAGGCCAAGGCGGTGCTGGCCGATCTGGTCGCCGGCGGCGGCCAGGGCGACCCCGCCGCCATCGCCGCGGCCCGGGGCTACGAGGCCATGGGTGACGACGCCCTCGCCACCGCCGTCGACGCCCTCATCGCCGCCAACCCCGATGAGTGGGCGCGGTTCTGCGGCGACGACGAGAAGGCCCGCAAGAAGATGCAGGGCTTCTTCACCGGCCAGGTGATGAAGGCCACCGGGGGCCAGGCCGACGGCGGCGCCGTCGCCCGCCTCCTCGCCCAGCGGGCCGCCGCCACCTAGCGCTCGCTGCGCTCGTCATCTTCGTCGGCTGCGCCACCGCCACGGTGGTCCAGCCCACAAAGAACGAGCGTGGCCGGGCGATCTCGGCAAGGCTGCGCCGCCGTGCCCACCGAGATCCGCGCCATCGCCGCCGACGAGCTCCGCCCCCTGGGCGAGGTCCTGGCCGTCGCCTTCGGCGAACCCACCACCGACGAGTCCTTCGAGGACGAGGCCACCTGGGCCGAGACCGACCGCATGCTGGGCGCGGTCGAGGACGGCCGCTTCGTCGGCGCCGCCGGCGCCTACTCCTTCACCATGACCGTGCCCGGTGGCGCCGCGCTCCCCGTCGCCGGCGTGACCTGGGTGGGGGTGCTGCCCACCCACCGCCGCCGGGGCGTACTCACCGAGATGATGCGGTTCCAGCTCGACGACGTCGCGACACGCGGCGAGGCGGTCGCCGTCCTCAATGCGTCGGAGGCGGCCATCTACGGGCGCTTCGGCTACGGCCTGGCCAGCCGGATGGCCCGGGTGCGCCTGCGCACCGACGGTGGCCTGGCGCTGGTGACCCCGCCGACGGCGAAGGGGCGAATGCGCATCGTCGACGCCGCCGACGCGCTCGTGCTGTTCCCGCCCGTCTACGACGCGATGCAGCGACGGCGGGTGGGCGAGCTGTCCCGGCCGGCGACGTGGTGGACGCTGTGGGGCCGCGACCGCGAGCGTTGGCGCGACGGCGCCACCGCCCGCTTCCACGCCGTGCACGAGGCCGACGACGGCACCGTCGACGGCTACGTCGCCTGGCGCATCAAGGAGGAGTGGGACGACGACGGCGCCCGCAGCGAGGTCCGCATCTCCGACCTGGCCGCCGTCGACGACGAGGTCGACGCCGCCCTGCTCGCCTTCCTGGCCGATGTCGACCTCACCGCCTCCATCACGCAGCTGTCCCGCCCCCTCGACGACCCGTTCCCGCTGCGCGTCGCCGACTGGCGCCGCTACGCCACCACCCGCGTGATCGACCACCTGTGGCTGCGGGTGCTCGACGTCCCCGCCGCCCTGGGTGCCCGCACCTACGGTGCCGCCGACGAGGTGGTGCTCGAGGTGACCGACCCGTTCCGGCGTGCCGCCGGTGGCCGCTTCCGCCTCGAGGCGGCGATCGACGGTGGCGCCTGCCGGCGCGTCGACCCCGACGACGTCGCGGCCGACATCACCCTCGACGCCCCCGGCCTGGGCTCGCTCTACCTCGGCGACGTCCGTCCGTCCCAGCTGGCCGCCGCCGGCCGCCTCCGGGCCGCCGACCCCGACGCGCTCGATCGCGCCGACCGCGTGTTTGCCACCGCCCGCCCCCCGTTCGCCACGATGGGGTTCTGAGCCAGGCGGCGCCGGTGCTACGTGCGGCGGCGGACCCACTCGGCGTAGAGCGGGTCCACCAGGCGGACGGCGCCGCCGACCGTGTGGGCGTGACCTCGCCCGACCAGCGCCGCGACCGCCCCCCGGGCGCCACCCTTCGACAGGCCGAGCCGTGCGGCGAAGGCCCCGGTCGGCGGTTCTCCGGCGGCGAGGACCCGCGCCGTCTTGCGCTGCCCGGCCCCGAGGCCGGACTCCAGCGCCTCGAACTCGGCGGCCGAGCGGACCAGGGTCCGGTCGAGGGCCTCGGCCCACAGGGTGAGATCGGCGGTGGCGCCGTCGCCGGTCAGCTGCCACAGGGCGTCGGCGAGGAAGGCGATGCGCTGCGGGTGGCCGCCGGCGAGGGCGACGAGCGGCTCGAGGGCCTCGCCGGGATCGCGGCCCGTCTCGTCGAAACGCCGGGCGACGAAGGCGGACGCGACGGCGTCGGGGAGCGGTCCGAGCGCGACCTGTTCTGCCTGACCGAACAGCGGCCGGGCGCGGTCGGCGAAGATGGTGCGGAGCATCGACTGCTCCGATCCGGAGAACAGGTACGAGACCCGGTCCCGCTGGTGCTGGATCCGGGACCGGAGGATGGCGTCGGCGTTGGCGATCGGTCCGATCGCCTGGAACTCGTCGAGGACGACGAGGACGCGGGCATCGAGCTTCGTCGCCGCCTCGTGCGGCAGGTCGAGCAGTCGTTCGAGGATCGGCGTGGCCTCCTCCGGGCGCCGAGGTTGGAATCCGACGCCGCCGCGGGTGGCGGTGAAGCCGACGGACGCGAGTCCCTGTACCGCCCGTCGCAGGAACCGTCCGAGCGGGGCGGCCGGGAGCTGGCGGTACGCGTCGCCCAAGCGGCGGGCGAGGTCGTCGATGGTGAGGATGCCGTCGAGATCGACGCGGACGACGGCGAGGTCACCGGTGGCGGCGGCGTCGGCGGCGATGCGACCGATGAGGCTGGTCTTGCCGTACCGTCGCGGCGCGTGGAGCAGGACGAAGCGTCCGTGGGCGGCGCGATCGACGAGCGTGGCCAGCTCGTCGTCCCGCCCGGACACCTCTGGCGGCGGCAGTGGCCCGTCGAAGATGAAGGGAGAGGTCAGTCCCATGGGGAGCTAGAACGTAGCACTTCGGAGGTGCCTATTCATAGCACCTT
>JBBJOU010000219.1:0-4484 GCA_037724305.1 Acidimicrobiales bacterium | reverse complement strand
GAGCGCGGCGGCTCGATCGGCGACCTCGTCGACCGTGCCCTCGACGCCTACGAGAAGGCCGAGTTCTGGCGCCGTACCCGCGAGGCCCTCTCCCGTCACCCGGTCGAGCTCGATGAGGACCCCGCATGGGAGCGCTCGGTCGGCGACGGCCTCGAGCGTGACTGAAGCCCGCCGGGGGGAGGTGTGGCTGACCGATCTCGGCGAGCCCATCGGCCACGAGCAGGGGCGGCGGCGTCCTGCGCTCGTGGTGTCGTCCGACGCCTGGAACCGGCATGCCACGACCATCACCGTGCTCCCGATCACCCGCACCAAGCACGGGTACCCGACCCGGGTCGAGATCGAGCCCGACCCGACCAACGGACTCGACGCGACGTCGTACGCCCGGTGTGAGGACATCCGCGCCATCAGCGAGCGGCGCCTGATCCATGCGATCGGGACCGTCGACACCGTCGTGATGGACGCCGTGACGCGGACCCTGCGGCTGTTCCTCGATGCCTGACCTTCAGCGGGTCGAGGGTGGCCTGACCCGGCGCGAGAGGGCTCCCCATGACAAGAGCGAGGGCGCCGGTCCGTAGCCTCGGCACCGTGACCTCCGACGACCTCTCCGTCGCCGGCGAGCGCACCAACGCCGCCCTCTTCGCCCGGGCCCAGCGGGTGCTGCCCGGGGGGGTGAGCTCGCCGGTGCGGGCGTTCCGCTCGGTGGGGGGCACGCCCTACTTCGTCGAGCGGGCCGACGGCCCCTACGTCACCGACGTCGAGGGCACCCGCTACATCGACCTCGTCCAGAGCTACGGGGCCATCATCGCCGGCCATGCCCACCCCGCCATCGTCGAGGCCGTCCAACGCGCCGCCGCCGACGGCACCAGCTACGGCGCTCCCACCGAGCGCGAGGTGCTCCTCGGCGAGTCGATCTGCCACCGGATTCCGACGTGCGAGCTGGTGCGGCTCGTCTCGTCGGGCACCGAAGCCACCATGTCGGCGGTCCGGGTGGCCCGGGGGTTCACCGGGCGTCGGCGGGTGGTGAAGTTCAGCGGCAACTACCACGGGCACGGCGACGCCCTGCTGGCCGAGTCCGGGAGCGGCGTCGCCACCCTCGGCCTGTCGGGGTCGGCCGGGGTCACCGACGCCCAGGTGGCCGAGACCCTGGTGGTGCCCTACAACGTCGTCCCCGCCCTCGACGACGACGTGGCCTGCGTGATCGTCGAACCGGTGGCGGCCAACATGGGACTCGTCCCCCCGCTGCCCGGGTTCCTCGAGGGACTGCGGGCCGAGTGCGACCGGGTCGGCGCCCTGCTGGTGCTCGACGAGGTCATCACCGGGTTCCGGGTGGCGTGGGGCGGCGCCCAGGAGCTCTACGGGGTGCGGGCCGACCTCACCTGTCTCGGCAAGGTCATCGGCGGCGGGTTGCCCATCGGCGCCTACGGCGGTCGTGCGGACGTGATGGCGTCGGTCGCCCCCCTCGGCCCCGTGTACCAGGCGGGCACCCTGTCGGGGAACCCGCTTGCCACTGCCGCCGGTCTCGCCGCCCTCGAACTGCTGACGCCCGCGGTCTACGCCACCCTCGCCACCACCGCCGCCCGCCTGGCCGACGGCCTGACCGCCGCCTTCGCCGCCGCCGGCACCGCCGCCGTCGTACCGCGGGTGACGAGCCTGGTCGGGTTGTTCCTGCTGGCCGAGGCCCCCACCGACTACGTCGGCGCGAAGGCCACCGACACCGCCGGCTACGCCCGCTTCTTCCACGCCCTGCTCCGTCGCGGGGTGGCGCTGGCGCCGGGCGCCTACGAGGTCGCCTTCCCCGGGCTCGCCCACACCGACGAGGTGATCGACGAGGCGGTCGCCGCCGCCCACGCCGCCGCCGCCGAGGCGGCGTCGGACGCGCCGTAGGGACCCCGCCCTTTGCGTTCTGGGGGCACCAGTGCCCACCCGAGCGTGCGTTGCCGCCCCCAGAACGCAGGAGGGCGCGCGATAGCTCACCCGATCCGGGGTAGAACCGGGCTGTGCAGCTGATCGAGCGTCTCGGTCCCATCTCCGCCGTCGTCGAGGAGGCCGTGGCCGGCCTCGTCGAGCGCGACGCCACCGCCCGCCTGTGGGCGTCGGACCACACCCTGTGGGCCGACGACCCCACCGAGGTCGCCGACCGCCTCGGCTGGACGACGGTCTGGCAGGCCGCCCGCGACCAGGTGCCTGACCTGCTGGAGGCCGCCGACGCCGCCACGGCCGACGGGCTCGAACGGGTCGTCGTCGCCGGCATGGGCGGCTCGTCGCTGTTCCCCGAGGTCCTCGCCCGCACGTTCGGCAGCCGGCCCGACCGCCTCGACCTCCAGGTGCTGGACTCCACCGACCCGGCCGCAATCCGTCGTACGGGCGAGGCCTGGCCGCTCGAGCAGACCCTCTTCGTGGCGGCCTCCAAGTCGGGGTCGACCATCGAGACCCGGAGCCACCTCGAGCGGTTCTGGTCGTTCCTCCCCGACGGTCGCCACTTCGCCGCCGTCACCGACCCCGGTTCGGGCCTCGCCGCCCTCGGCGCCGAGCGGGGGTTTCGATCCGTGTTCGAGAACCGGTCCGACATCGGCGGGCGCTACTCGGCCCTGTCACTCTTCGGCCTGGTGCCCGGTGCCTATGCCGGTGTGCCCCTCGACGGCCTGCTCGACGGCGCCGCCGCGGTGGCCGCCGCCTGCGACGGTCCCGGCGGGCTGCCGGCCGGCGACGGCGCCGCCGGTCCCGCCGTGCGCCTCGCCGCCGTGCTCGGCGGTGGGGCCCGGTCCGGGCGCGACAAGCTGACCTTCGCCATCGACCCGCGTTACGCCGCCTTCGGCGACTGGGTCGAGCAGCTCATCGCCGAGTCCACCGGCAAGCACGGCACCGGCGTGCTCCCCGTCGTGGGCGAGACGCTCGGCCCGCCCGAGGTCTATGGCGACGACCGGGTGTTCGTGGCCGTCGGCGACGTGACCGACGCCGACCGGCTCGCCCTCGACGCCCTGTCCGAGGCCGGCCACCCGGTGGTCGAGGTGCCGTCGCAGCTCGGCGGCGGCGCCGACGACAGCGCCATCGACCGGAACGACATCGCCGTCGAGCTCGGCGCCCAGGTGCTGCTGTGGGAGCTGGCCACCGCCCTGTGCGGCGCCGTGCTCGGGATCAACCCGTTCGACCAGCCTGATGTCGCCGCCGCCAAGGCCGCCACCCAGCGGGTGCTCGACACCGGCGCGCTGCCCATCGTGGCGCTCGAGCCGCTCGAGCCGGTGCTCGCCCAGGTGCGCCCCGGCGACTACCTGGCCGTCCACGCCTACGTCGACCCCGGCGGTGACGACGCCGCCCGACTGGCCGACGTGCGGACGGCGCTGCGAGACCGGCTGCGGGTGGCCACCACGGTGGGCATCGGCCCCCGGTTCCTGCACTCGACGGGGCAGTTCCACAAGGGGGGCCCGCCCACCGGTGTCTTCGTGCAGGTCGTCGGGGCCGACCCCGACGATGTCGCCATCCCCGGTGCTCCCTTCGGCTTCTCGATGCTGAAGCAGGCGCAGGCCGCCGGCGACCTGGCGACGCTGCGCGAGCGGGGCCTGCGCGCCGCCCGGGTGTCGATCGACGAGCTGCTGGGGGTGGTCGCGCCGTGAACCTGGCCATGATCGGTCTGGGCAAGATGGGCGCCAACATGACAGAGCGCCTGCGTCGGGGCGGCCACCGGGTGGTGGGCTACGACGCCTTCGCCACCGACCGCTCCGATGTCGCCACCCTGGCCGAGGCCGTCGACGGCCTGAGCCCGATGGGCCGGCGGGTGGCGTGGGCGATGGTGCCCTCGGGCGCGCCCACCGACGACGTCATCACCCAGCTCTGCGACGTGATGGCGACGGGCGACCTGGTGATCGACGGCGGCAACTCGAACTGGCGGGACTCGGTGCGGCGGGGCGAGCTGCTGGCCGCCGCCGGCATCGGTTTCGTCGACTGCGGCACCAGCGGCGGCGTGTGGGGCCTCGAGAACGGCTACTGCCTGATGGTCGGGGGGACGCCCGAGGACATCGCCTTCGCCCAGCCCCTCTTCGACACCCTCGCCCCCCCGAACGGCTTCGCCCACGTGGGGCCCGTCGGTGCCGGCCACTTCACCAAGATGGTCCACAACGGCGTCGAGTACGGGATGATGCAGGCCTTCGCCGAGGGGGTCGAACTGCTCGGCGCCAGCGAGCTGGGCATCGACGTCGTGGGTGCGCTCGGGTCGTGGCGGGAGGGCAGTGTGGTGCGGTCGTGGCTCCTCGACCTGCTGGTCGACGCCATGGCCGCCAACCCCGACTTCGACGGCATCGCCCCCGTCGCCCCCGATTCGGGCGAGGGGCGCTGGACCGTCGACGAGGCCGTCCGCCTGGGTGTGCCCGCGCCCGTGCTCGCCGCCTCGCTCTTCGCCCGCTTCACCAGCCAACGAGAGTCCACCGCCATGAAGGTCGTGTCCATGCTCCGCCACCAGTTCGGCGGCCACGCCATCGTGGGCGATGGCG
>JBBJOU010000218.1:0-4488 GCA_037724305.1 Acidimicrobiales bacterium | reverse complement strand
GCGTTGCCGATGCACACGGTGACCTGGGCGCCGGTGCCGAAGGCGGCGTCGACGGCCTCCTCCACCACGTCGGGGACCCGCACCATGGGCGCTCCCGTGCGGGGCGAGGTGGGACCGACGGCGGCGAGGGCGCCGGTGTCCGGGCAGCGCCACCCCTCCTCCTCGTAGCCGTCGGAGACAAGGAGCCGCTCGACCCGGTGGTCGTTGAGGGCGGCGAGGGTGTCGGCCAGGCCGGTGACGCCTCGCCGACCGCTGGCGGACTCGGCTCGGAGGGTCTCGACGAGGGTGGTCTCGCGCTCGCGCTCGATGCGGTGCTCGGCCTCGGCGGCGGCGTCGCGGATGGCGGCCAGGCCGGCGCTGACGGGCACCGCCACCCGGCCCCGGAGCCGCTCGGTCAGGTACGGGTGCAGCGCCGCCTCGAGCTCGCCGGCCAGGGGGTCCTGGGCCCCGATGACGAGGTGGGCGAAGGGACGCGCCGAGTGGATCTTGAAGGTGAGCTCGGCGGCGTGGCGTACGTGCATGAGGGTCAGTTCGTCCACGTGGGCGTCGGGCGTGCCCCGCTCGCGCTCGCCGCGGATGTCGTAGTCGCGCGGCAGCTCCTCCAGCAGCTCGGTGCGCTCGGTGAGCTCACCCAGTTCGAAGACGAGCACACGCGCTCGCTGACGGTCGGCCAGCAGCACGCCGATGGGCTGGTGATCTCGCAGCACGGCCTCGAGCTGGGCCACGGCCGGGGCGGCGTTGACGACCACCCGGTCGCGCACCGGTACCGGCAGAGCCAGCACCTCGAACAGGCCCACCTCGGCGCAGGCGAAGAACGCCAGGCCCCGGGTCGAGGACCGGTCGAAACCCGCCCGCACGAAGTCCTCGATGCGGCGGAGATCGCGCTGCACGCCGGGGTCGGCGGCCAACCCGTTGAGCGAGGACCGGGCCTGGCGCAACCGGCGTTCCACCGACCGTTCGAGATCGAGGTGGCTCGGGTGGCGACGGCCGTCCACGTCGAGGTAGGCGGTGGTGACCGGGGCGCCGGCGGCGTCGAAGCCGACGAGGGCGCGGATGGTCGCTTCGTCCAGGGGCGAGGTCGAGACGATCGACACGGCACCTCCCTTGCTCCGGGGTCTCCCCCGGGATGTTGGTGTGGTGCCCGCCGACCGTACACCCGTTATCGACCGCGCCGCTCCCCACGCGGTCTCGGCCGTCGCCCTGCAGAGCTGCGCCCCGTGGCGGGCCACTCCCCCGTCAGTCGACCTTGATGAACTCCACGCCGCCGCCGCCGCCGCCGCCGTCGTCGTCGTCGTCGTCGTGGTCGGGCGCCGATGACGATGGCGGCGGGGTGAGGAAGGAGGCGCCAGCCCGAGCGGCCTGGCGCACGATGTCACCGAAGGCCGACGCCGGCCCCCTGGCCGGGTCGGGATCGTCGACGATCTGCTCGACCGCGTCGAGGGCCTTGCGGGCAGCGCCGATCAGCTCGCGTGCCGCCACCGCAAGCAGGTCGGGGCCGGCGGGCGCCGCCCCTTCGTCGCCGTCGTCGCCGACCGCGTCGTCCCCTCCGTCACCGTCACCGTCGTCGGGTGCATCGGGGGCGGTGGCCGAGGTCTGGTCGGTGGTGGGCACGTGCCCATCTTCGCAGCGTCGTCGATCGACGCGCGTTCGCGGGCGAACTGAGCAGCCGAACGAGGGCGACCGGTGTCACTGAAACCTCACCGTCAGCGTCCCGCCCTTGAGGTTGGCTCCGATGACCTTGCGCCGCCGCAGGGTGTCGGGCAGCAGCACGGCCCGGCGGTAGGGGCCGACGCGGACGAGCAGCTCGTCGCCCCGGCGGCCCAGCTCGAGGTCGTCGCGGTCGGCGAAGGGGAGCTCCAGGCGGAGCCGGTGGGTGTCACCGTCGCGGGTCACCGTGAGCGGCGAGCCCGTGCTGCGGGCCGGCGCCGGGTCGTCGCCGCCGTAGAGCGCGGCGGCGAAGCGGCGGAGGGCGTCGGGGCCGACCAGCTCGTCGTCGGCCAGCTCGGCCCGCAGGATCGGCAGGGGGGCGAAGCCCTCGACGATGGTGGTCATGTGCTCGGCGTGCAGGGCCCGCCACCGGTCGAACCACGGGTCGGTGACCGCTTCGGGGAGCAGGCGGTTCGCTACCACCGCGTCGACGCCGTAGCCGAACAGCGAGAGGTAGGTGAACGTGCGGCGGGCCTCGGCGATCACCATGCGCTCGGGGTTCACCACCAGGCGCACGCTGGTGGTGACCGGGTCGGTCAACAGCTCACGGACGCCCTCGAGACGCTCGTAGAAGCGCCGGGTGGCCTCGAAGACGTCGTCGCCGGCGACCGGCACATTGGTCAGGCGCCCGAGCAGGGGCGACACGACCTTGTTCAGCCGGCGCCCGACCGGGAACAACCGCTCCATGTACCACGAGAGGATGTCGGGCAGCGACAGGAAGCGGATGGTCTCGGCGGTCGGCGCGCAGTCGACGACGATGACGTCCCAGTCGCCGGAGGCGGCGAAGGCCTTGATGTCGGCCAGGGCGAAGACCTCGTCGAGCCCGGGCAGCACGGCCAGCTCCTCGGCCTCGACCTCGTCGACGCCGCCCCAGGCGAACACCTGGCGCAACCATCCCTGGATCTCGCCCCATGACTGCTCCATGCGCTCCTGGGCGTCGAGCTGCTGGCCCCAGAGGGTGGGCAGGAGACCGTCGTCGAACACCGGTGCCGGCTCGGAACCGAGGTGGGCGTCGAAGGCGTCGCTCAGCGAGTGGGCGGGGTCGGTCGACAGGACCAGGGTGCGGTGGCCCCGCTCGGCGCAGGCCAGGGCGGTGGCGGCGGCCGCCGTGGTCTTGCCGACGCCGCCCTTGCCGGTGAACAACAGGATGCGCAGCGGCACGTCGGTCCCCACGCTCAGCGGTCCTCGACGACGGCCCGCAGCTCCCGGAGGGCGATGTGCATGATCGTCACCCCGGCCCGCCGCTTGACGAAGCCGGGCAGCGGGACCAGCAGCTCGACCGCCAGGTGGTAGGCGACATGGGTGCTGTCGCCGTCGCCCGCGCCGGCGGCGCCCGGCACGGGCGTGAAGTCGTAGCTGCCGTCGAGGCGGCGCATGATGTCGCCCGACTCGAGGGCCCACGGGAGGTGGTGGGGGGCGCCGGCGTAGTCGTAGCGCAGCACGTAGGTGGTGCTGCGCCCCATCGCCGCCGCCCGGTAGCTCACGAGCGTGCCCCGGCCCTCGTCGTCGCGCTCGAGCACCACGACGGCCTTCAGCGCCTGGGCCCAGCCGGGGTACGCCTCGAAGTCGGTAAGCACCGCCCACAGCCGGTCGAGGGGAGCGGCGATGGTCGCCTCCTGGCGGCCCTGGTCGATCACGACCCCGTCCCCGTCACGACGAGGGTCCGGCGGAGGGGCGACGCGTTCATCGGCGGGTCATCATCGCAGGTCGGGCTCACGGGCGAAGAAGGTCCCGTGGCGGGCGCCCCACAGCGCGGTGAGGCCGAGGCCGAACAGGGGTACCAGGATACCGAACGCCAGCGGGGTGTAGATCCGCACCGCGCTGGTCGCCACCGCCACCACCACCTGCACGCCGAGGGCGCCGAGGAGTCGGCGGCGCACGGCTCGCGGCGCGGTGCCCGAGAGGAAGAACAACCCGGCGATGGTGACCGCGTCGGTTCGGCTCCGTCGCACGCCGATGCCGTAGGCAGCCATGCACGCCAGCACCCCGACGGCGGCGAGCACGACGTCGAACACGGCCACCGGGCCGGCCGCCACGCTCGGGACGGCAGCGGCCACCCCCGCCGCGACGGTGAACAGCGCCGTCCCCGCCAGCGACACGTTGACGATGGCGGCGCCGGGTGCGAGGGCGGGCACCCTCACCATTGGCGAACCGATGGGCGGGGACGAAGGCGGCCCGTGCGGTCGAGGTCGGCGCGCAGGCCGACGAGGCGGACCCACCGGTCGCAGCCCACCACGTCACCGCGCGCCTCGATCACGCCGCCGGTGGTGGCACGCAGGACGAGCCCGGGCACCGCCGGACCGGTCGTGCGCAGGTCGGTGGCCGCGGGTGGCGCCAGCGCCACCAGGCCCGCCGTCGCCGGGTGCGACGAGGCCCGGCGCACGGGAAGACCGACGGCGGCGAGGTCGCGGACCACGGCCGGCTCGACGTCGTCGACCACCACCAGGGCCGCCAGCGAGGCGAGCCCGAGACGGACCCGGACCCGGTGACCGACCAGTCGCTCGACGAGCGCGGCGCGACCACGATCGTGGCGGCCGGCGCCGTCGGCGCGGGCGGCGGGCGCGACCTCCGCGCCACGCCAGCGTTGGGCCGCGAGCACCCGACCGGTGGCCAGCAGCCGACGGGCGGCCCGGTCACCGGCGGCGGCCGCCCGCACCGTCGCGGCCACCGCCGAGGCCCCGTCGCCGTCGACGACGGCCAGGACGGCGGCTCCCGACCCGCCGGCGCCGGCCCACGGTGGAGGGCTGGCGTCCACCACCACGCCGGCGACGACCGGCCAGG
>JBBJOU010000217.1:0-4488 GCA_037724305.1 Acidimicrobiales bacterium | reverse complement strand
CGCATGGTCCCCACCTCCCGCCCCCCCGCCCCGCCCCGCCCATGTTGACCGCCCTTCGGCGGGCCATGGTCGCGTTGGGCCTGGCCGGCCTCGTCGCCGGCGTGCTCCGCCTCCGCGGGGTCGGCGGCACGCCGCCCCAGGACGGCGGCTGGCGCGAGCTGACCGGCCCGGACCTGCGGTGATGGGTCGCCGGTCGAGCGACCACCGAACAGCGCTGCATCGGTGAGCTTCGCCGTCGTCGGCGTCGGTGCCGTCGGTGGTCGCGTCGCCCGCCAGCTCCTCGGGGGTGACGACGATGCGCTCGTCGTCCACGACGTCAATCGGGCCCGCCTCGACGACGTGCTGGCGTCGTTGGGGCCCGCCGCCGTCGCCGTCCGCCCCGGCGAGCGGGGAACCGACGCCACCGCCGGCGCGCTGGCCGACGCCGGCGTCCGGGTGGCGGTGCTCGCCACTCCCGCCGGTGCGCAGGTGGCGCTGGCGGCGGCGTTGGTCGGCAGAGGCATCGGCGTGGTCTCGCTCGGTGACGACGTCGACGACGTCCGGGGGCTGCTCGACCTCGATGCCGAGGCCGCCGAGCGGGGAGTGTCGGTGGTGATCGGCGCCGGCTTCTCGCCCGGGCTCACCTGCCTACTGGCCCGCCACGCCGCCGACACCTTCGACCGCGTCGACGAGGTGCACGTCGCCCGCGTCGGCACCGGGGGACCGGCCTGCGCCCGCCAGCACCATCGGGCCCTCGCCGGTGAGTCCCTCGACTGGCGGGACGACGGCTGGGTGCGGCGCCGGGCCGGTTCCGGCCGCGAGCTCTGCTGGTTCCCGGACCCCCTCGGGGGGCGCGACTGCTATCGCGCCGCCCTGCCCGACGCCGTCTTGCTGGTGCGCGCCCTCACCGGCGTCGAACGGGTGACGGCCCGCCTCGGCGCCAACCGCCGCGATCGGCTGACCGCCCGCCTACCCATGCTCCGTGCCCCCCACAACGACGGCGGCCCCGGCGGCGTGCGCGTCGAGGTCCGGGGTGCCCGCGGCGACGCCAGCGACGTCGTCGTCTACGGCGCCATGGATCACCCGGCGGTCGCCGCCGCCACCGTCGCCGCCGTCGCCGCCCTGGCGGTGGCGGGAACGATCCCCGGCCTGCGCCGCCCCGGTGCCGGCGGCCTGGCCGAGCTCACCGACCCATTGCCGCTGCTCCGAGCCTTGGCCGAGCGCGGCACGAAGGCGGCGATCTTCACCGGCACAGCGTCGTAGGTCTCAGGCCGTACTGTTGCCACGTCGCGGCCGACACGCCAGGCACGCGCGATTGTGACATGACTCGCTCCGCAGGCTCCGCTCGTGCGGCAGCACGAGAGCTTGCGCGACGCCGGCCTTCGCCCCGGCGAACGAGTGAGGAGATCAGCAGACGATGCGCTCGCGCCAGGCGCTGGCTTCGCCGATGGCGGTGACGAATCCGGCCTTGCGCTTGGCGGCACGGCCGGTGGGCGCAAGGCTGTCGACCTCACCGGGCTTGCGGGCGGCCGGTGCGTACTGCGCCTCGATGCCCTCCCGCAGGAAGAGCAGGGCTTCGGATCGCAGCTGGGAGATGCGCGACTCGGTGACGCCCAGGTCGGCGGCGAGCTCGGTCGAGGTGCGCCCCTCCAGGAAGTAGCCCACCACGACCGTCCGGTGGCGCTCGGGCAGGAGGTGGACGGCGTCCCGGAGGTAGCCCAGGAGCTCGCGGGCTTCGAGGGCTTCGGACGGCTCGACGGCGGTGCGGTCGGCGAGGATGTCACCGAGGGTGAGGTCCTCGTCGGCGCCGCCGCCGGGCACGACGTGCTCGAGGGCCAGCACAACCGAGCGGAACACCCGGTCCCGGAGGCGGCTGAGCTCGTCGGTGGACACGCCCAGCTCGGCGGCGACGACCTCGGGCGGCGGCACCGAGCCGTGGCAGGTGGCGAGGCGCTGCTCGACCTCCTCGAGGCGGCGTCCCAGCGCCCGCACCGAGCGGGGGGCCCAGTCGGCGGCCCGGACGGCGTCGAGGATGGCGCCCTTGATGCGGCGGGCGGCGAAGCGATCGAAGGGCACGCCCCGCTCGGCGTCGTAGCGGCGGGCGGCCTCGACCAGTCCGAGGGCACCGGCCCGGGCGAGCTCACCGCGGTCGACGTGGCGGGGGAAGTGCCCGGCCACCTGCAGGACCACATGCTGCACCAGGGTGAGGTTGCCCTCGATCAGTGCCGCTCGCTCCGCATCGATGTCGCTCATGGTGGTTGGCCCCCCGACCGTTCCGGTTTCGCCCGGCCGTGCCGGGGTGAGTGCATTCAACGGCACCCCCGGCCGCCCCACCAGGTCCGTTCGCCTCATTTGCAGCGGTGCGTCGCGGGCCATTCGGCCATGGTCACGACCGGCCCGGCAGTCGCCGGGACGGGGCCATGGGCCATGGCCCGTACGGGTGGTGGCGGCAGCATCGTGCCTGCTCAGCGGGGGTAAGATGCCGCCGAAAGCAACCACCGCCTGACCACGAACGACAGCAATGACATTCCGAGCCCCGTCGGGAGGCCCTGACGCGAGGCCCGCTCGTGACCGCGATGCGGCGGAGTCGAGGGACGCTGCGCCACACTGTGGCGATGCGTGCGCCGGTGCCCACCCCTGCCCTCCGCGACCCCGTTCGACCGGGGCGGATCGGTGCGCCGAGGGTGGTGCCGGCGGACATCGAACGTCCGCCCTACCTCGCCACCGGAGGTGTCCCCCAGACCCGTCGCCTCGAGCCGGTGCGCACCCCGGACGCCGTCGCCCGTCTGCGGCGGGCCGGCCACGCCGCCCGCCGGGTGCTCGACACCGTCGTCGCCGCCGTTGCTCCCGGCGTCACCACCGACCACCTCGATGCCGTCGCCCACCACGCCTATCTCGACGAGGGTGGGTACCCCTCGACGCTCGGCTACCGCAGCTTCCCCAAGAGCCTGTGCACGTCGGTGCACGAGGTCGTGGCCCACGGCATCCCCGACGACCGTCCGCTGCGCCCGGGCGAGATCGTCAACTGCGACGTCACCATTTACCTCGACGGCATGCACGGCGACTGCTCACGGACCGTGGTCGTCGGTGATCCCGATGGCGCTGATCCCGCCACCGTCGAGTTGGTGGCGGTCACCGCCGCCGCCCTCGCCCGCGGGGTCGCGGCCGTGCGCCCCGGGGCGCTGCTCCGCGACGTCGGGCGGGCCATCCAGGACCACGCCGAGGCCGCCGGCGCCGGGATCGTGCGCCACCTCGTGGGCCATGGCATCGGCGAGCAGTTCCACGGCGACCCGAACGTGCACCACTACGACGAGCCCAGCAACCGCATCCGGCTCCGGCCGGGGATGGCCTTCACCATCGAGCCGATGCTGACCGTCGGCCTGCCCGAGGTCGTGCTGTGGGACGACGGGTGGACCATCGCCACCATCGACGGGCTGCCGTCGGCCCAGTTCGAGCACACGGTGCTGGTCACCGAGGACGGCGTGGAGGTCATGACCGCCCTCGACGGCGACCCCGTCTACCCCCTCGCCGCGTCGGCGTACCGGTGATCGTCGACTGCGCCGTCTACACCGACGGCGTGCGCCGCCCCGGTGAGCTGCCGCTCGAAGCGGCCCTCGAGGCGGCGCGCGAGCCCGGGTCGTTCACCTGGATCGGGCTGCTCGAGCCCCCGCAGTCGGAGTTCCTCGCCGTCCGCGAGGAGTTCGGCCTCCACGACTTGGCCGTCGAGGACGCCGTGTGCGCCCACCAGCGCCCCAAGCTCGAGGTGTACGGCGACGACCTGTTCGTGGTGCTCAAGACGGCCCGCTACATCGAGGACGACGAGCGGGTCGAGTTCGCCGAGATCCAGGTCTTCGTCGGGCGCGACTACATCGTCACCGTGCGCCACGGGGCCGCCTCCGCCCTCGCCGACGTGCGGGCGATGCTGGAGAAGGACCCGGCGCACCTGACCCACGGGCCCATCGCCGTGCTGCACGCCATCGTCGACCGGGTCGTCGACGACTACGAGCCCGTCATCGCCGGACTCGACAACGACATGCGCGAGGTCGAGGTCGAGGTGTTCGCCGACGAGCGCCCCAAGGGCGACCCGAGCCGGCGCATCTACCGGCTCAAGCGCGAGGTCCTGGACTTCCACCGCCACACCAACCCCCTGCTCGAGGGGCTGGCCCGCCTGGAGGAAGGGTCGATCCCCGTCTGCCCGCCCGAGCTGTCCTCCTACTTCCGTGACGTGGCCGACCACCTCGTGAAGGTCGTCGGCGAGATCGAGCACTTCGCCGCCCTGCTCTCCGACGCCCTCGACGCCAACCTGGCCCAGGTCTCGGTCCGCCAGAACGCCGACATGCGCACCATCTCGGCGTGGGTCGCGGTCGGCGCCGTCCCGACCGTCGTCGGCGCCATCTACGGTATGAACTTCGAGCACATGCCCGAGCTCGGCACCCGCTACGGCTACCCGGTGGTGCTGGTGCTCACCGTGGTGGCGTGCGCCGTGCTGTACCGCCGCCTCAAGCGGGT
>JBBJOU010000216.1:0-4506 GCA_037724305.1 Acidimicrobiales bacterium | reverse complement strand
GCGCTCGGCGATGGTCTCGAGGTCGCTGCGGATCTGGTCCAGCTGCTCGGTCACGAGGAGACAGCTTCGTCGACCAGCTCGATCGGGTGGCGGACCCGGAGGCCGGCGGCGGCGAGGTGCAGGGCGCAGCCGGGGTTCGCCGACACCACCAGCGTCGCCCCGCTGCGGGCGACGGCGGCGAGCTTGCGGTCACGGATGTCGCCGGCGAGGCGGGGCTGCTGGAGGGCATAGGCCCCGCCGGCGCCGCAGCACAGGCCGTCGTCGTCGAGCTCGACCAGGCGCTCGACGTGGGGGGCGAGCACGGTGCGCACCGCCTCGTGGGCCCGCTGGACGTGGCGCAGGTGGCACGGGTCCTGAACGGCCACGGTGCCGCCGACCCGGCGGCCGGGGCGAGGGGCGGGCAGGCGGTCGAGCCGGCCCGCCAGCCAGGTGTGGATGTCGACCACCCGGGCCGCGAACGCCTCGGCCTCGGGCGTCCCCAACAGTCGCCCGTAGTCCGCGAGGGCCGCGCCGCAGCCGGCCGAGTCGACCACGATCGGCTGGCCGGCGCCGCCCGGCATCGCCGCCATGGTCCGCCGGGCCAGGGCACGGGCACCGTCGGTCAGGCCGGCGTGCACGTGCAGCGCGCCGCAGCACGCCGCGCCGGCGCCGGGGAGGCGGATGCCGGCCCCGGTGGCGGCGATCACGCGAGCGGCGGCGGCGTGGACGGGGCGCTGCCAGGCGTCCATCACGCAGCCGGTGTGGAGCCACACCGTCGGTTGGCCCCGCTGGGCCGCGGCCGGCGCCAGCGCCGGACGGCGCAGCGCCAGGCGGGCGGGAAGGCCGAGGCGGGCGCTGAGCGCCCGGGGCAGGACCCCGGCCCGCTGGGCGGCGGCCGCGACCGTGGAACCGGCCAGCACCAGGCGGTGGTGGCCGAGGGCCGCGTAGGTGGCGCGCAGCAGCCGCGGCGGCGCACCGGGGGCGCCGGCCGCCGCCAGGGCCGTCCGGGTCCCCTCCATCAGGTGGCCGAAGGGCACGCCCGACGGACAGACCGGCTCGCACCCGCGACACTGCACGCACGTGCTCATGGCCTCGGCGAACTCCTGGTCGGCCTCGCCCTCGCCGGCCTCGACGCGACGCATGAGGGCGATGCGGCCCCGGGGCGAGTAGGCCTCGAGCCCGGTGGTGCGGAAGGTCGGGCAGTGGGGCAGGCACAGCCCGCACTGCACGCACGACGCCAGCTCGTCCCCGTCGAGATTGAGCACGAGCCGCCGCGGCGAGGCGCCCTCGGGCGCCGCCGCCGTCAGCGTGGTCGGCGGCGACGGGGTCGGAGAGCTCACGTGAGCACCGTACGGCCGGGGGCGAGTCGTCCGGTGGGGTCGAACGCGGCCTTGAGCCGTTCGTGCAGGCGGCGGACGGCGGGATCGACGGGGCGCGCCGGTGGCGCGGTGCGGCGGTGGACGATGCCGACGCCGACCTCGGCGACGAACGGGCCGTGCCCGTCGCCGGCGAGGGCGGGCACCGCCGAGGGGCGGACCGACCAGCGCTCGGGGAGCGCGGCGAGATCGGGCAGCGTGGCGACCGGATCGTCGATGGCGACCAGGCCGGCGGCGGCGGCTTCGGCGTCGACGTCGTCGGGATGACCGGCGAGGAGCACCCAGGTGGTCGCCCCGTCCCACAGCACGCTCAGGGGCCGGTGCAGCGATCGCAGGACGACCTGGGGGTCCGCGCCCGCCGGGGCGCGGTGCCAACGCTCGCAGGCGGGGAGGGGGCGGGTGCGCAGCACCACCTCGGCCAACACCGCGAGCGTGCCGAGCGAGCCGACCAGCACCCGGCACAGGTCGTAGCCCGACACGTTCTTCACCGTGGGCCCGCCCGCCTTGGCCACCCCCCCGTCGGCCAGCACGGCGGTGACCTCGAGCACCGTGTCGCGCACCGGTCCCCACCCCAGGCGGTCGGTGCCGCTGCGGCCGACGGCGAGGGCGCCGCCCACGGTGGCGACGGGCGAACGAGCAGGCACGGCGACGCACTGGCCCACCTCAGCGAGGGCGGCGGCGAGATCGGCCACCGCGGTGCCGGCGCGCACCCGCACCGTCATGTCGGCCGGATCGACAGCCACGATCCCGGCTGGCGCCCGCACCGCGCGAGTCCCGGGTTCGATCCGGCCCCCGACGTGCGCCGCCGTGGCGCCCCCGACCGCCACCACGGCGCCGGCGTCGGCACCGCCGACCTCGGCGGCGAAGGCGCTCACGACCGCGTCGGCGGCGGTCATACCCACGCCCCGGGGGGCACCGCTTGGAGGTCGCCGCAGCGGCTGCCGGACGGGAGGACCTTGTGGGGGTTGGCCACGCCGTCGGGGTCGAAGGCGCCACGCAGGCGGGCCTGGGCGTCGAGGTCGACGGCGTCGAAGAGCCAACCCATGAAGTCGCGCTTCTCGAGGCCGATGCCGTGCTCGCCCGACAGCACCCCGCCGGCGGCCAACGAAACCCGCACGATCTCGGCGCCGGCGGCGTGGACCCGTTCCATGGTGCCGGGGATACGGGCGTCGAAGACCAGGAGCGGGTGGAGGTTGCCGTCGCCGGCGTGGAACACGTTGCACACGATGAGGTCGTGCTCGGCGGCGATGCGCTCGACCTCGACGAGCACCGACGCCAGCTTGGTGCGGGGCACGACCGTGTCGTGGAGGTAGTAGTTGGGGGCGATGCGGGCGACCGCCCCGAAGGCCGACTTGCGCCCCTTCCACCACCGGGCCCGCTCGACGACATCCGCGGCCACCCGTACCGAGCGGGCACCGTGGGCCTGCGCCACCCGCTCCACCAACGCCACCCCGGCGGCGACACCGGCGGGGAGACCGTCGAGCTCGACGAGGAGCAGGGCCTCGGCGTCGAGCGGGAACCCGGCGTGGGCGAAGGCCTCGACGGCGGCGATCATCCGCCCGGTCAACATCTCGCAGGCGGCCGGCACGACGCCCTCGGCGATGACAGCCGAGACGGTGTCGGCGGCGGGGGCGACGGCGTCGTAGGCGACGAGCAGGGTGGCCACCTCCGGTGGCACCGGGCTCAGCCGGCAGGCGATGCGGGTGGCGATCCCGAACGTGCCCTCGCTGCCGACGAAGGCACCTCGCAGGTCGAGCCCGGCGGGTTCGGGGTCGAGGCCTCCGAGCAGGGCCACCTCGCCGTCGGCCAGCACCACCTCGAGGGCCAGGATGTGGGCGGCGGTGACGCCCTCGGCCAGGCAGTGGGGGCCGCCGGCGTTGTTGGCCACGTTGCCGCCGATCGAGCACGCCTGCTGGCTCGACGGGTCGGGGGCGAAGCGGAGCCCGAGGGGGGCGACGGCCTGGCTGAGGTCGAGGTTGAGCACGCCGGGTTGCACCCAGGCCACCCGCTCGACGGGGTCGACCTCGAGGATGGTGCGCATGCGGGTGGTGCAGATCACCACCGCACCGTCCTGGGGCACGGCCCCGCCCGCCAGCCCGGTGCCCGAGCCGCGGGCGACGAACGGACGGCCGTGGCGGCGGGCGGCGCGCACGCAGGCGGCGACCTCGGCGGTCGAGGTGGGGAAGCACACCGCGGCGGCGTCGCCGGCGGCGATCGTCGAGGCATCACGGGCGTACAGCGCGAGGTCGTGGCCCCCGGCTCGCACCCCGTCGGTCCCCAGCACGGCCACCAGGTCGGCCAGGAGGCCGGTGCTGCGGTCGGGCGGTGCGACGGACACGGTCACCCTCCCATAATGGCCCACCGCCGTCGCGCGCGGCAGTCCGGCTCGCGGCGGTGCGCCGTCGCTACCCTCGTGGCGAATGGCCCGTCTTCCGCCGCCCGACGACCTCCACGAGTGGGTCAGCTTCGACGACGACGACGAGGACCGGACCTGGGTGTGGGATCTCACCTTCCTCACGTCGCGGTGGACGTGCATCTACGGCAACGGCTGTCCCGGGGTGCTCACTGCGCCCGCCCCCGAGCTCGAGCACGGATGCTGCAGCTACGGCGCCCACTTCACCGGGCCCGACGATGCCGCCCTGGTGGAAGCCCAGCTCGCCCGTCTGGAACCAGGTGAATGGCAGTTCGCCGGCGTCGCCCACCGGCGGGGCGGACCGATCTACACCAACCGCGACGGCGAGACGGTGTCGCGCCTGGTCGACGGCGCCTGCATCTTCCTCAACCGCCCGGGCTGGCCCACCGGCGCCGGTTGTGCCCTGCACCACGCCGCCCGGGCCCGCGACGAGTCGTACCTCGAGTGGAAGCCCGAGGTGTGCTGGCAGGCCCCGATGCGCCGCCACGACGAGGTCGACGTCTACGGCCACGTCACCTCGACGGTGCGCGAGTGGAAGCGCCGCGACTGGGGCCCCGGCGGCGCCGAGTTCCATTGGTGGTGCACCGCCACCACCGAGGGCGCCGACGCCTTCGTCGCCGCCGACGCCGTCTACCGCACCTGCCGCGACGAGCTGGTGGCCATGACCGGCGACCGCCCCTACCAGCAACTCGTCGCCCACATCGACGCCGCCCTCGACCGCAACGTCACCTTCCTCCC
>JBBJOU010000215.1:0-4517 GCA_037724305.1 Acidimicrobiales bacterium | reverse complement strand
CTCACCCCCCGGTGGCGCTGAAGTGCATGGTGTCGATGACCGAGCCGAAGTCGCCGCCCCAGGTCCAGCCGATGTCGGCGAACGCCTCGGTCACCACGTCGCCGCGCAGGATCATCCCCGGGCGCACGTTGCCCCGGTCGAGGTAGGCGCTGGCCCGCTCGGGAAGCACGATGTCGTCGCGCTGGTACGGGTTGTGGAACGGGTTCACGTCGATGGCCAGGCCCGAGGCGTGGGCCGAGAACCGGGTCCCGCCCCGGACCGCCCGGCAGATGAAGGCGCCGGAGTTGTTGCCGTCGCCGGTGGGCGGGGCGGCGACGTCAGCGTCGGTGATGAGGCGCATCTCCTCGAGCGGGAAGTCCGCCTCGAACAGGCGCCGGAACACCGACACCACGTCCTCGGCCTCCTCGGCGTGCACGACCATCTCACCGGTGTGGGCCCGGCCGTCGAAGCCCCGGAAGCTCATGGTCAGGTAGCGCAGGTCGTCGGGGCCGACCGGGCAGCCGTCGGCGAGGGTGCCGCCCATGCGGGCGCGCACGGCGTTATCGACGGGCCCGATGGTCGACTCGAAGGCGCCCGAGGCGGGGGGCGGGAGCAGGTCGGCGGTCGGCAGGCGGCGGTCGACGAGTACGGCCGGCGTGGGCAGGATCTCGCCCAGGCCGTCGGGACGCAGCGGGAGGAGCTCGGCGCCCACCACCCACACCGGTGCCGCCGGGACCGGTGACGCCGGCGGGACGGGCGCAGGCACGGGCGCGCCAGGCGCCGGCACCGGTTCGCCCGGTCCCGGCACCGTCTCGCCGGCGGGGAGCCCCGGCGTCGTCGTCGTGGCGTCGGTCGGGCCGGCGGTGGCGGAGTCGCCGCCACCGGACGAGCAGGCCGCGCCCACACCCGTGCAGGCGAGGGCGGCGAGCAGGCGACGGCGGAAGGGCACGGGCCCCAGCGTGACAGGCCCGGGCCCGGGGGGACGGTCAGCGACGCCTCCTACCCTGGTCCCGCCGTGGCTCCTCCTCTCACCAACCTGCCCGTCGAGGTCTGCGTCGCGGAGCTCCGCCGGGCCTTGGCCGAGGCCGGCCACGCGGTGCTGGTGGCCCCGCCCGGCGCCGGCAAGACGACGGTGGTGCCATTGCGCCTCCTCGACGAGCCGTGGGTCGGCGACGGCCGCATCGTGGTGCTCGAACCCCGCCGCCTCGCCACGCGCGCCGCCGCCCGCCGCCTGGCCGCGGGCCTGGGCGAGGAGGTCGGCGGCACCGTCGGCTACCGCACCCGCGACGAGCGCCGGGTCTCGGCCGCCACCCGCATCGAGGTGGTGACCGAGGGCATTCTCACCCGCCGCCTCCAACACGACCCGACCCTGCCCGGCACCGCGCTGGTCGTCTTCGACGAGCTCCACGAGCGCAACCTGCAGACCGACCTGGGCCTCGCGCTCGCCCTCGACGCCAAACGGGGGCTGCGGCCCGACCTCCGCATCCTCGCCATGTCGGCCACCCTCGACGGTGCGCGCGTGGCCGCCCTGCTCGGCTCGTCCGGCGGCGGGGTGCCGGCGCCGCTCGTCACCAGCGAGGGCCGCCAGCACCCCGTCGACGTCCGGTGGGCGCCGCTCGGGCCGCGCGGCCGGCTGGAGGCGGGCGTCGCCGGTGCCGTGCGCCGGGCGTTGGCCGAGGTGCGTGACGGCGACCTCCTCGTCTTCCTCCCCGGCGCCGGCGAGATCGGTCGCGCCACCCGGGCCCTGGCCGATGCCGGCATCGGCGGCGGCGCCGGCACCGTCGACGTGCTGGGCCTGCACGGGTCACTGCCGGCGGCCGAGCAGGACCGCGCCCTCGCCCCCAGCGGGGTGGGCCGGCGGAGGGTGGTGCTGGCCACCGACATCGCCGAGACCAGCCTCACCGTCGCCGGGGTCACCGTGGTCATCGACGCCGGCCTGGCCCGCCAACCGGCCCACGACGCCCGGACCGGCATGACCGCGCTGCGCACGATGCCGGCGTCGAAGGCGTCGACCGACCAGCGCGCCGGGCGGGCGGGCCGCACCGCACCCGGCTACGCCTACCGCCTGTGGTCCCTGGTCGAGCACGCCGCCCGCCGCCCCTTCACCGACCCCGAGATCACCCGCGTCGACCTCGCCGGCCTTGCCCTGGAGCTGGCCGCCTGGGGCGTGTCGGACCCCGCCGAGTTGTCCTTCCTCGACCCGCCGCCGCCCCGGGCGTTGGCCGAGGCTCGCGCCCTGCTCGCCACCCTCGGCGCCCTCGACGGCGGCGGGCGCCTGACGGCGGTCGGGCGGGCCATGGTCGAACTGCCGTTGCACCCCCGCCTGGCCCGCATGGTGGTCGCCGCCGCCGACACGGGCGACGGCGCCCTGGCGGCGGCCCTGGCCGCGCTGCTCGAGGAGCGCGACGTGCTGCGGGGCCGGCCCGACGACCTCCCCGTTGACCTCGTCGAGCGTCTGGCCCTGGTCGCCGACCCCCGGGGCTCGCACCCGGCCGCCGACCGTCGGGCCGTCGACCGGGTGCGCCGCCGCACGACCGAGCTGGCTCGCCGCGCCGGGGTCGACAACCGCACGCCGATGGACGTCCGCCGGGCGGGGCGGGTGCTGGCCCTCGCCTACCCCGAACGCCTGGCCCAGTCCCGCGGGCGCAGCGGCCGCTTCGTGCTGCGCTCGGGCGCCGGCGCCTGGGTGCCCACCGGCGACGCCCTGAGCGGCGAGGCGTTCCTCGTCGCCGCCGACCTCGACGGCGCCACGGGCGACGCCCGCGTCCGGCGCGCTGC
Source organism: Acidimicrobiales bacterium (assembly GCA_037724305.1). Lineage (GTDB taxonomy): Bacteria > Actinomycetota > Acidimicrobiia > Acidimicrobiales > JACDCH01 > JBBJOU01. The sequence goes on along the minus strand of JBBJOU010000215.1, from coordinate 1,760 downwards.
GGGCCTCGACGCCGACGACGTGCTCGCCGTCGCCGGGCCTGAGGTCACCGAGCACCGCACGCTCGCCTGGGACGGCGACCGCCACGACGTCGTCGCCCGGGTCGAGCGCCGGCTCGGGCGCCTCACCCTGGGCACCGTCGAGCGCCGCCCCGAAGCGGGACCGGCCACCACCGCGGCGCTCCTCGGCCACGTCCGGATCACCCGCCTCACGGCCCTGTCGTGGACGGCGGCGGCCACCTCGCTGCGCACCCGGGTGGCGTTCCTGCGCCCCCACCGTCCCGAGGAGGCGTGGCCCGACGTGGCCGACAAGGCGCTGCTCGCCGACCTCGACGGCTGGCTGGCGCCCTTCCTGGCCGGCGCCACCGGCCGGGCCGACCTCGAGCGGGTCGACGTCGCCGTCGCCCTGCGCGCCCTGGTCCCCCACGACCTCGCCCGCCGCCTCGACGAACTAGCCCCGCGCCACGTCGAGCTGCCCACCGGGCGGACCGTCACCCTCGACTACGCCGTCGACCCACCGGTGCTGGCCGCCCCCGTCCAGGAGCTCTACGGGGTGCTGGCCACCCCCACCGTCGCCGGCGGCCGGGTCCCGGTGGTCGTCCACCTGCTCTCCCCCGCCGGGCGCCCGGTCCAGGTCACTGCGGATCTCGCCGGCTTCTGGGCGGGCACCTGGGCCGACGTGCGCAAGGAGCTCGCCGGCCGGTACCCCAAGCACCAGTGGCCACTCGACCCCGCCACTGCCACCGCCCACCGCCCCGGCCGCCGACCCGACCGGGCGCCGCCGCCGGGATAGCACGCCGCGCCGGGCACCGGTCCGTCGACGACCTGGATCCCACGCCGACAACCGACGTGTACGGGACGACGGCCGAGCGCCCACCGCTGGTCCACCGCGGCGCGCTCATCTCGATCTCGGCGAGTCGTGGGAGCTCAGCGCTCGGCGAAGGCGGCGAGATCGAGGGGGTCGCGCTGCGAGCGCTTGAGCTCGGCGAAGCCCGACACCTTCGCGAGCGCGGTGACGGCGTCCCACACCGCCACCGCCTCGTCGGGCTCGGGAAGGCGCGACAGCACCGGACCGAAGAACGACAGCCCGTCCGGCGGGAGGTAGGTGACGATCGGAGTGCCGACGTCGTCGCCCACCCGGCCGATTGCCTCGCCCGTCTCGGCCCGGATGGCGACGTCGTGGCGCTCGTCGTCGGCGGCCGCAGCCAGCGCCGGGTCGAACCCGAGCCCCGCCAGCACCGCCTCGGTCGAGGCGTGGTCGCCCCGGGTGCGCAGCGGCGCCGTCAACCCGTCGGGCGAGTCCCACAGCACCGCGCCGTAGGCGGCATACAGCGCACCGATCGCGTCGTTGCCGCTGCTCTCCCGCACGGCGGCGGCCACCCGGAGCAGCTCGAGGCCCCGGGTGTGGCCGTCGGCGTAGCCCGGCGGGAAGTCCCGCTCGTAGTCGCGTCCCTCGTTCAGGATGCGCAGCGAGATGAATCGCCAGTCGACGGTGAACGACCGGTGCTCGGCCACCCGCCTCATCCAGCGCGACGTCTGCCACGCGAAGGGGCAAACAGGGTCGAAGAAGTACTCGATGTCGGCCACCCTGGGCCCAACACCGCCGGCGTCGGGATGCTTCCGACGTCGTCGGTCGGGAGGGCGGGCTGGACGCGCCGTCAGATCGCTTCGATGTGGACGCCGACGGTCACGGCGGCGAGGGACCCGAGGTCGGCGGGATCACCGGTGAGGACCACGCCACCGCCCTCGGTCGAGCACGTCGC
>JBBJOU010000214.1:0-4523 GCA_037724305.1 Acidimicrobiales bacterium | reverse complement strand
CTGCGCAAGCCGTCGGCCGAGATCCTCCAGCAGATCGCCCGCGCCCTGTCGATCTCGGCGGAGACGCTCTACGTGCGCGCCGGCATCCTCGAGGAGCGCGACGGGACGTCCGACCTCGCCGACGACATCCGCCGCGACGGGCACCTCACCGAGGACCAGAAGCGCACCCTCGTGCGCATCTACGAATCGTTCTGTCACGAGAACGGCGGCGTGCTCGTCTCCTCGCCGCCGTCGCCTGAGACCGCCGCCCCCGGGCCCCCCGACGCCCTCCCGGCACCCCCGTCCGCCCCGGGTCCTCCCACCCAGCGGGCCTCGTAGCGCGGCGTCGCCCCGACGCCACGGGTGCGGCTCGGCCCGGTGGCGCCGATAGCGTCCGATCCCGTGCCTGCGCTCGCCATGCTCTCGCTGCACACCTCGCCGCTGGTCCAGCCCGGCGCCGGCGACAGTGGCGGCATGAACGTCTACATCCGCGAGCTGGCCAGCGCACTGGCCCAGGCCGGCGTCGACTGTCGGGTCTACACCCGGCGGTGGGACGCGGCGCTGCCGGCCCGGGTCGAGGTCGAGCCCGGCCTCACCGTCGTCCACGTCGACGCCGGCCCGCCCCTGCTGGTCAAGGAGGACCTGCCCGCGGTCGTCGACGACTTCGCTGCGTCCGTGCTCGACGACGTGCGGGCCGCCGGCGACGTCGGCGCCATCCACGCCAACTACTGGTTGTCGGGCCTGGCCGGCCACGTGCTCAAGCACGAGCTCGAGCTGCCGCTGGTGTCGACCTTCCACACCCTGGCCCGGGTCAAAGCCGAGACCGGCGATCCCGAGCCCCAGCGCCGCATCGACGCCGAGACCGACGTGATCGCCTGCTCCGACGCCATCACCGCCAGTTGCACCGCCGAGGCCGACCAGCTGGTCGAGCTCTACGGGGCCGACCCCGCTCGGGTGGAGCTGGTGCCGCCCGGGGTGCTCCACGCCTTCTTCTCGCCCGGCGATCAGGGCGGGGCCCGTGCCGCCCTGGGGCTCGACCCGTCGGTGCCCGTGCTGCTGTTCGTGGGGCGCATCCAGCCCCTCAAGGGCCTCGACGTCGCCGTGCGGGCGTTGGCCGAGATCACCCGCACCCGGCCCGACGCCCTGCTCGTGGTGGTGGGCGGCGCCAGCGGCGTCGACGGCGGCGCCGAGGTCGCCCGGGTCGGCGAGATCGTCGACCACCTGGGCCTGGCCGGCAACGTCCGCTACGTGTCGCCCCAGCCCCACCACCTGCTGTCGACCTACTACCGCGCCGCCGACGTGGCCGTCGTGCCCAGCCGCTCGGAGTCGTTCGGCCTCGTCGCCCTCGAGGCCGCCGCCTGCGGCACCCCGGTGGTCGCCGCTGCCGTCGGGGGGCTGCGCACGTTGGTCGACGACGGCGTCACCGGCTGGTTGGTCGAGGGCCGGGACCCGAGCGCCTTCGCGGCCCGCATCGAGGCGGTGCTGGCCGACCCGGCCCTCGCCGCCGCCATGAGCAGTGCCGCCGCCGAGCGGGCCCGCCGCTACACGTGGTCGACCACCGCCGCCCGCCTCCGCCGCCTCTACGGCGACCTCACCGCCCGCACCCTCGTCGAGTGCCGGGCCCCGTGACGCAACCGTGACCGTCGAGGGCGGCACCCCCCGCGCCCTCACTGCGGCCGAGCTCGACGACCTCGAGGACCGGGTCGACGCCTGGGCCGCCCGCCAGTTGGCCGACAACGACGCCGTCGTCGCCGTCGACCGGGGCGAGCCCGGCCAGCGCCGGTGGTACGTGCGCCTCCGGGGCGAGGAACGCGAGACGCTCGCCGTCTGGTTCACCGTCCAGCAGCGCACCCTCGCCTACGAGACCTACGTGATGCCCGCGCCCGAGGAGGGCCACGCCGAGCTCTACGAGTACCTGCTGCGGCGCAACCGGTCGCTGTACGGCGCATCGTTCGCCATCGGGGCCGAGGACGCCGTCTACATCGTCGGGCAGTTCCCCGCCGGGGCGGTGACCGACGACGAGCTCGACCGCATCCTCGGCTCGCTCTACGCGTGGACCGAGCGCCACTTCCGGGCCGCCCTGCGCATCGGGTTCGCCTCGCGCCTCGTGGGCTGACCCCCGGTGCCAGCCCCCGTCGACTCGCCGCCCGGCGGAGCTGCGCCGGCGAACCGGGTGGCGCCGTGGGTGATCTTCTCGATCACCGTCACCGGCATCCTCGCCAACACCCTCATCACCCCGGCGATCCCTGACATCCTCGCCGAGTTCGACCAGCCCGGCGGCCGGGCCGGGATCCTGGTGGCGGCCGGCGCCGTGCCCGGCATCGTGATGGCGCCCCTCATCGGCGTGCTCGCCGACCGCCACGGGCGGCGCCGGGTCCTGCTGCCGGCGCTGGTGACCTTCGGCGTGTTCGGCGCCGCCTCGTCGTTGGCCCCCTCGTTCTGGGTGCTGGTCGCCCTCCGGGCGCTGCAGGGCCTCGGCGCCGCCGGGTTGCTCAATCTCGCCATCACCCTCGTGTCCGACCACTGGCAGGGCCTCGACCGGGCTCGGTTGCTCGGCACCAACGGCGCCGTGCTCACCGTGTCGATCGCCGTGTTCCCGCCCGTCGGGGGCCTGCTCACCGAGCTCGGCGGGTGGCGCATCGCCTTCCTGCCCTACGCCTTCGCCCTGGTCACCGCCCTGGTGCTCCGCCGCCAGTTGCCGGCCGCCGAGATCGTCGACCGCCCGGCGCTCGCCGAGGGCGCCGCCCCCGCCGGGGCGTGGGCCGACTTCCGGGTGGCGCTGCGCATCGCCCGCGCCCCCGCCGTGCTCGTGCCCATCGGCATGGCCTTCGTCGCCTTCGTCCTCATCTTCGGCCTGTTCCTCACCGCCCTGCCGGTGCACCTCGAGGAGGTCTTCGACCTCGGCGCCGGCGCCCGCGGCCTGGTGCTCGGCGTCCCCGCCATCACCTCCACCGTCGTCGCCCTCTCGCTCGGCCGCCTGCGGGCCCGCTTCGGCGCCCGCCGCATCGTCCTGGTGGCGTGGACGATGGCGGCGCTCGGCTTCGCCGCCGTCGCCGGCGCCCCCGCGGTCGTGCTCGTGCTCGTCGGCGCCGGCCTCTACGGCCTGGGCGAGGGTGCCCTCATCCCCACCCTGCAGGACCTCGTGGCCGGCGCCGCCCCCGCCGAGGGCCGGGCTGCGGTCATCGCCCTCCTCGTCGGCGCCATCCGTGCCGGCCAGTCGATCGGCCCCCTCCTCGTCGGCATCCTGCTGAGCGCCACCACCACCGCCACCCCCTTCGCCGTCGGCGCCGCCCTCGCCCTCACCGTCGTGGCCCTCGCCGTCTCCGCCGGCCGGCGTGTCCTGCCCACGGTCTCTCAGCCGGCGGCGACTGCTTGAACGCCGGGCGCATACGGTCGCCGCCATGACCGTGTTGCAGGTGATCGGTGGGGGACGGATGGGCGAGGCGTTGCTCGGAGGGCTGCTGGCTGCCGGGTGGGCCGACGAGGCCGACATCGCCGTGGTCGAGGCCATCCCCGAGCGCCGGGTGGAGCTCGAGGCGCGGTTCGCCGGGGTGGCCATCGTCGACGCCCCGGTGGCGACCGAGGGCACCGTCATCGCCGTGAAGCCGGGCGACGTCGCAGCCGCCTGCGCCTTCGTGGTTGCCGCCGGCACCCAGCGGGTCCTCTCGATCGCCGCCGGGGTGACCCTCGACGTCCTCGACGACGCCTGCCCCGAGATCCCGGTGGTGCGGGCCATGCCCAACACGCCGGCGCTGGTGGGTGCCGGCGCCGCCGCCATCAGCGGGGGCCGCAACGCCGGCCCGGCCGACCTGGCGTGGGCGGAGACCATCCTGTCCTCGGTCGGGATCGTGGTCCGGGTCCCCGAGCACCTGCTCGACGCCGTCACCGGGCTCTCCGGGTCCGGGCCCGCCTACATCGCCCTCGTGGCCGAGGCGATGACCGAAGCCGGCGTCCTGGCCGGCCTCCCTCGCGAGACCGCCGCCACCCTGGTCCGCCAGACCCTCCTCGGCACCGCCCGCCTGCTCGTCGAGGGCGACAGTGGCCCCGAGGAGCTCCGTCACGCCGTCACCTCGCCGGGCGGCACGACCGCCGCCGGACTGCGCGCGCTCGAGCGCCACGGGCTGCGGGCCGCCTTCCTCGACGCCGTGACCGCCGCCGCTGATCGGTCGCGCCAGCTCGGCGCCCGGTGAGATCTGCCCCATCTGGCCCCCATTACCACATCTGCCCCTACCGCATCGCGGATCCCCTCTGGTACCGTGCGCCCCACGGAGGAGGGGTTTTCCATGGCCCAGGATCGAGCGCGCCCGCAACTGCTCACGGTCGGCGAGGTCGCCACCATGCTGCGGGTGTCCAACATGACGGTGTACCGCCTCGTGCAGAGCGGCGAGCTCCGGGCCCTGAAGATCGGCAAGAGCTACCGGCTGCGCGAGGACGACGTCGACGCCTACCTGGCGGGGCAGTACACCCAGGCCATGTGACCCCGGTGCCCGAGCTCGTCGTGGCACACGAAAGGGCAATGGACCACCCGAAGGGGTGGCGGGCTG
>JBBJOU010000213.1:0-4528 GCA_037724305.1 Acidimicrobiales bacterium | reverse complement strand
TTGGCGTCGAGGTGGGGGTCTCGGAATCCTGGAAGCGCACGGTACCCAACCCTGGCACGGCGCCCCGGGGGTGGATCAAGCGACCGTCCGGATGCGCAGGCGAACCAGTGTCACGGCGCGGGGTGGGCGGCCAGGGGGAGCTCGATGAAGATGCACTCCCCCGGGCAGTCGTCGGCCGCCGAGATGGCGGCCCGTTCGAGGGCGGCCGGGACCGGGGCCAGGCTGGCGGCGCCGCCGGGGTCGTTCAGCACCCGGCCGTGGTCGCGCACGTAGGCGATGCCGTCGTCGAGGAGCACGAACACCTCGGGGGCGTGGTCGGTGCACAGCCCGTCGCCCGTGCACAGGTCCTGGTCGATCCACACACGCACGGGGGTCGATCCGAGCACAGTCCCGGGTGCTCACCGAAGTCGGACCGGCGCCGTTCACCCGGCACCGCCTTGCGTGCGGCGATGCGACGGTGGATCATTCCCCTTCGTCGGACGGTGGTGCTGCTGGGAGTTGCCAACCGGCCGACAGGAAAACCGCTCATGTCCCATCCCCCCCACCCGCCCTCTGCCCCGCCCCCCGTTCGCGGCCCGGGCCGACGTCGGCGCCGCCCGGCGGCGCTGGTCGCCGTGGTGGCAATGGTGGGGCTGGCGGGACTGCCCGCCGCCGGCCAGGAGCCGGGCCCGGCGACCGGCGACGAGGCCCTCATCGGGCAACTCGAGGAGGTCACCAGCGCCGAGGGGGCCGCCCTCGCCGAGCTGGCGAGCATCGACGGCCAGATCGTCGGGCTCGACGCCACGATCGCCACGGTCGGGGCCCAGGTGACCGACGCCCAGCTCCGGGTGGCGGCGGCCGAGGCCGCCCTCGTCGTCACCGCCGAGACCGAGGCGGCGGCGGCGGCGACCTACGTCGGCGAGCAGGACCGCCTCGTGGCCCGGGTGGTGAGCCTGTACGTAGCCGGCCCGGGGGCGGTCGACCCCGGCCAGCTCGCCCTCGCCGCCGACTCTCCCACCGAGGCGTTGACCATCCGCACCTACGGCGAGGCGGTGGTGCAGCGCACCCAGGACCTGGTCGACCAGTACGAGGTCGCCGAACGGGCCGCCGAGGCCTCAATCGCCGCCGCCGACGTCGCTCGCGCCGCGGTCGCGTCCGAGCGGGACGCTCTCCAAGGCGAGCTCGACCGCCTCGACGGGTTGCGCGGCGAGACCGTGCTGGTGCGCGCCCGCCAGCAGGAGGTCGGCGCCGAGCTGGCCGCCCGCCGGGCGGCGCTCGAGGCCGAGATCCTGGCCCAGGACGCCGAGGCCGACGCCATCGGCGAGCTCCTCGCCGCCCGTCAGGCCACCGTCGATCTGGCCCTCCCCCTGGCGTGGACGTGGCCGGTGCCGAGCGCCGCCCGCCTCGGTTCGCCGTTCGGCAACCGCCTCCACCCCGTGCTCAACTACGTGCGCCTGCACCGCGGGGCCGACATCGGCTGCGCCACGGGCGCCGACATCGTCGCCACCGCGCCCGGCGAGGTGATCATCGCCGGCACCCGGGGCGGCTACGGCGAGACCGTGGTCATCGACCACGGCGGCAAGGTCGCCACCCTCATGGCCCACAACTCGGCGGTGCTGGTCGCCGTCGGCGACCTGGTCCCGGCCGGCCAGGTGGTGGCGCGCTGCGGGTCGACCGGGTTGTCGACCGGGCCCCACAGCCACTTCGAGGTGCGCATCGAGGGCACCCCGGTCGACCCCGCCCAGGTGCTCACGCCGCCCGGGTGACGGGGCCCGGGGGCGCAGCCCCAGGGAGGACAGCCCGAGCGTCCCGGTCTGGCCACCGTCGCGAACGGGCATCCCCGATGATGCTCGACGCGCCCCCCGCCCTCGGCGCCGCCCCGCATGTCGCCGGCATCGCCCCCCGGCGGGGGGCCAGGAGCCTGGTACGGGCGGTCGTCGACCGGGCCCGCGACGACCGCCTCACCGGCCTCGCCGCCGAGGTCGCCTTCTACGCGCTGTTGGGGCTGATCCCGTTCCTGCTGGCGTTGGGCGCCGCCCTCGGCTGGATGGGGGCCGTGATCGGCGACGACCTCGCCCAGGACGCCGAGGACGAGATCGTGACCCTCCTCCAGCGGGTCCTGACCAGCGAGGGCCAAGGCGTGGTCGACGCAGTCCGGGGCCTGTTCGAACGCCCCGCTCCCGGTGCGCTGACCGCCGGGCTCGCCCTGGTGCTGTGGTTGGCGTCGCGCAGCTTCATCGGGCTGATCCGGGCCCTCGACGTGATCCACCAGGTCGACGACCGGCGCAGCTGGGTCCGCCTGCGCCTCCTCGCCCTCGGCCTGGCCGTCGGGTCGGCCGCCGTCATCGCCGTGCTGCTCGCCGCGCTGGTGCTCGACCCGTTGCTCGGCGGCGGCGACGCCGTCGGGGCGTGGGCGGTCCTGCGCTGGCCGGCGGTGGCGGTCGGCGTGGTGGCCTGGGCCACCACCCTCCTGCACCTCGGCCCCGCCCGGAAGCGGCCCTGGAGATCGTCGCTGCCCGCTGCCGCCCTCGGTGCGGCGCTCGGCGGCCTGGTCACCGTCGGGTTGCGGGTCTACCTGGCCGTCGCTTCCGACAGCGCCAACGCCGTGCTGGGCGTGCTCGGCGGGGTGCTGGCCATCGTCATCTGGTTCTGGGGACTGGCCCTCGCTCTCCTCGTCGGCGGCACCGTCGACGCCGTCCTCGGCGAACGCCGCCGCGCCCTCGAGTAGCACGGGCCCCGCCCGCCCCTCGGGTGACTACGGTCTTTCGAATGGGCTTCCGTCACATCGCGCTCCTGACCTTCGCCCCCGGCACCGACGTCGACGCCATCGTCGAGGCGCTGCACACCCTGCCGGCCCAGATCCCCGAGCTGCGCAGCTACGAGGTCGGCCGCGACGCCGGCCTGGCCGCCGACAACGCAGACCTCGCCGTCGTCGCCGAGCTCGACGACCGGGCCGGCTACGAGGCCTACCGCGACCACCCCGCCCACCAGGCGGTGATTGCCGAGCTCATCGCCCCCCACCTCACCGCCCGCACCGCCGCCCAGCACCCTACCTGAGCTCCACGCCTTTGTGCTACAGTGAAGAACATGACCGAGGTCGGGATCCGGGCACTCAAGCAGAACGCCTCAGCGGTCGTGGCCAAGGCGGCCGCCGGCGCCGTGATCACCATCACCGACCATGGTCGCCCGGTCGCCCGGCTGACGCCCATCCCGACGGGCGCTCTCGACGGGCTGGTATCGAGCGGACGGGCTCGACCTGCTCGTCGGGCACTGCGCGACCTCCCCGCCCCCGAGCCCGGCCCTGCGCTGACGCCGACGCTCCAGGAGATGCGCGACGCCGACCGGTACTGAGGTGGCCTTCTACGTCGACACCTCCGCCGCCGTGAAGCTTGTCGTCGACGAACCCGAATCGGGCGCCCTTCATTCGTGGGCCGTCGGCCAGTCCGGGAACTTGGTGTCGAGCGATCTCACCCGCACCGAGCTGCTCCGTGCCACCCGGCGCTCGGCGCCCGAGCGGATGGGACGGGCCCGGGAGGTGCTCGAAACGCTCGTGCTGCTCACGGTCCCGACGGCGGTCTTCGAGCTGGCAGGGTCGCTCGAACCCGACCTCCTGCGAAGCCTCGACGCCGTCCACCTCGCGGCCGCGCTCGAGCTCGGCGACGACCTCGAAGGCGTCGTCGCCTACGACACCCGCCTGACCCACGCCGCCCGAGCGAACGGGATCGTGGTGCTCGCTCCCGGCGAGGGCCCGCCGGCCACCGACTGACACGCGCCCGCTCCACCGGGCCGGCGTTCAAGCGGTGGCCCAGATGAGGACCTCGGCGCCGTCGGGCCCGGCGGTGAGGGCGGGGACGCCGGCGGCGACCAGGCGGGCGGCGTCGCCGGTGGCGAGGAAGCCGGCGCCCTCGAGGGTCGCCGAGCCGCGAGGCACGAAGACGTGGGCGTGGTGCGCATCGGGGACCCGCACGGCCTCGCCGGTACCGAGGCGGGCGGCCCAGAGCGTGGCGCCCCGCTGGCGGATGGTGATGGCGCCGTCGTGGCCGGCGCCGGAGGCGACGGGGACGAGGCCGCCGGCGTCGAGCTCGGCGTTGATGTCGAGCTGTTGGTAGCCGGGGTCGACCGACTCGGTGTCGGGCGGCACCCACATCTGGACGAAGTGGACGGCCTCGGTGGGCGACGGGTTCTTCTCCGAGTGCCAGATGCCGGTGCCGGCCGTCATCCGCTGGGCCAGGCCGGGATAGAGCTCGCCGCGGTTGTCGAGGGTGTCGCGGTGCTCGAGGCGCCCCGACAAAACCCAGGTGACGATCTCCATGTCGCGGTGGGGGTGGGTCTCGAAGCCGGAGGCGGGGCCCACGACGTCGTCGTTGTTGACGAGGAGGAGGCCGTGGCCGGTGTTGGCGGGGTCGTGGTGGCGGCCGAAGCTGAAGCTGTGGCTCGAGTCGAGCCAGCTGATGCGGGTGCGGGGCCGGGAGGCAGCCCGGCGGACGTCGATGACCGGTGCGGTGCTCATACTTTCTTCAACAACTACATGGGGCCGGCGAGCATTCCC
>JBBJOU010000212.1:0-4536 GCA_037724305.1 Acidimicrobiales bacterium | reverse complement strand
GACCGTCATCTCCCAGTAGCGCACCACCTTGGGCCGACCCTTGGCGTCGACGTAGGTCGAACCCTCCAGCTCGTGGCCGAGGGTGCACCGGTAGCCGGTCTCCTCCTCGACCTCGCGCAGCGCACAGCGCTCGTCGCTCTCGTCACCCTCCCGTTTGCCCTTGGGAAAGGTCCAGTCGTCGTAGCGGGGACGGTGGACGAGGAGCACCTCGATGTCGCCGTCGTCGCCCACCGTGCGCCACACGACCCCACCGGCGGCACGGACCGTGGGCACGACGGCATCGGTCACGACTCCATCCAGCGCAACAGCTTCTTGCGGTCGACGGCGTCCCAGGCGGCGCGCCACTCGCCCCGCAGCCGGCTCGCCTCGTGGTGCTGGTGGGCGACGAGCTGGCCGAGGGCGAAGGCCTGGACGCGAGTGGCCCGCGCCGCCCGCGCCCGCAACCACTCCTCGGCCACCGCACAGTCGTGGTGGTCACCGAGGACGTCCTGCAACCCGGCGACGGCCTTGGTGTAGGCCTTGGCGTCGTCGCCCACGACCGGCACCGCCACGTCGGCGGCGTAGCGGGCCTTCTTGGCCAGGATCCGCACCTCGTGGAGCGCCTCGTCGGCGGGGTGCTTCCCCAGGGCTTCGACGCCCTTGCGCAGCTTGCGGAACGCATGGCCGGCGAGCGGGGGTAGGGCCTCGGCGGCGGGGGCGTCGGCGCCGGGCAGCACCCGGGGAGCGGCGGCGGCGGCGACCAGTCGCTCCAGCATGAGCACGTACCGGCGCCCGTCGAGGGCGGCCACGGCCCGGGCGATGGCCCGGGTGCGCTCCTTGTCGAGGGTGCCCAGCACGGCGAGCACGGCCTCCTGGTCGGCGTCGGCCAGCGCGGTGGCCTGGCGCCCGAGCCGCGCCTTCATCACGTCGCGGTCGCGGACCTCGCCGAGCAGGCCGGCGAACCACTTCAGCTCGTCGCGGATCGGGTCGACCCACGCCCGATCGAGCAGCGGCCCGAACGTGCGCAGGTCCGAGCGCAGCCGGCGGGTGCCAACCCGCGCCTGGTGGATCCCCTCGGGCTCACGGTCGGCACGGATCACGGCGTCGTTGACCACGACCCGAAGCGCGGCGTTGGCGATGCCGGCGGCGATGACCTCGGTGGCGGTGCTGGTGTCGCCCACGTCGGCGGCCCGCAGGTCCGGGGGCTGCAACGCGCGGGGGCCCAGGGCCCGCACCAGCTTGGCGGTGGGGTCCGGCTCCCCGGCGCCGGCCTCGCGCAGCCGGTCGACGAGTGCTCCCAGGAGGCCGGACGGCGCTCCAGCGAGGACCTCGACCTCGACCTCGCGGAAGCGGGCCGCCACCCGCCCGTCGGCCAGCACGCTCACCTCGTCGTCGTCGATCGAGGCGACCAGGCGGCCGTCGCCATCCGCCAGCGGCGTCGAGCGGCGCACGGTCTGCAGGTGGGCCACCGGGCCGATGGCGCCGGCGCGGGCGTGGGGGCGGGCGATGGTCGTCAGCTCAGTGGGCACCGGTCCGCCGGAACCGTCGACGTCGTGCTCGTGGCGGGCCATGGCACCGGCGACCTCGTCGACCGCGCCGGCGCCGGGCGCGTCTTGCTTGAGCGTCCACCGACCGTCGGTCCCGCCCTCACCGGTGCGGTGGCGCAGGGTGATGCCCGACCGTACGAGGCGCAGGTCGGCGGTGTCGTGGTACACCGCATCGAGGGTGCGTTCGACGGGGGTGCCGGCCCGCACGCCGGGCACCAGGCCGTCGAGGTCCGGTACGGCGAAGCCGGGCCACGCCCCCAGCTTCACCTCGACCTCGACATCGGTCCGCTCGCTGTCGTCGGGTTCACCCGGCGCGTCGGGCGGCCGCCCCGGCTGGTCCCGCTCGGACGTGGTCGCCGCCGGGTCCGACGGGTCGGCGACCGCGAGGACCTCGTCGAGGCTGTCCGGGGCGGCGGCACCGGCGCCGTCGGGGACCTCGACGGCGTCCTCGCCGTCGCCGTGACCGACGCCGGTCACCGGCGGCGGGGTGTCATCGGAGGGCTCGGTGCGGTCGTCGCCGGTCATGGTCGAAGCGTGCCTGCCCGCCCGAGGTCGGGCAAGTCCCTCCGGAGTCGAATGCCGCAGCTCAGCGGACACCGGTCGCCACGCGGGCGACGGCGAGCGCCTGGAGGCGGAGGTGGGTGTCCACGGCGTCGCCGTCGGCATCGGGCGACACCCGCCGCCAGGCGGCGTCAGGGCCGAGCTCCCAGGCGAGCGTGTCGTCGGCGAGGTTCACGTCGAGCACCTCCTGGACGCGGTGCTGGAGCGCGGTGTCGAGCACCGGCACCAGCGCCTCGACCCGGCCGTCGAGGTTGCGGGGCATCCAGTCGGCCGAGCCGATCAGATAGGTGGGCTCGCCGGGCGCGGCGCCGTTGGCGAAGTAGTAGATTCGCGAGTGCTCGAGGTAGCGACCGACGATCGATCGCACCCGGATGTGCTCGCTCAGACCCTCGATGCCCGGGCGCAGGCAGCAGATGCCGCGTATGACGAGATCGATCGAGACGCCTTCGGCGCTCGCCGCGTAGAGCGCCTCGATCAGCTCGGGGTCGACCAGGCTGTTCATCTTGAGGATGATCCGCCCGGAGGCGCCGAGGCGGGCCTCGCCCTCGACCAGTTCGCGGAGGTGGCCCCGCAGCTCGTGGGGGGCCACCACCAGGCGCCGGTAGCGGACATCGCGGGCGTAGCCGGTGAGGTAGTTGAACAGGTGGGTGAGGTCGGAACCGATCTCCGCGTCCGCGGTGAGCAGGCCGAGGTCCTCGTAGAGCTTGGCGGTGCGGTTGTTGTAGTTGCCGGTGCCGATGTGGCAGTAGCGGCGGATGCCGTCGGGGTCGTCGCGCACCACCAGGCAGGTCTTGGTGTGGGTCTTGAGCCCGACGAGGCCGTAGACCACGTGGACCCCGGCCTCCTCGAGGCGTCGGGCCCAGTCGATGTTGCGCTGCTCGTCGCCCCGAGCCTTCAGCTCGACCAGCGCCGCCACCTGCTTGCCCCGCTCGGCGGCCCGGATGAGCGACTTCACGATGGGGCTGTCGCCGGACGTGCGGTAGAGGGTGAGCTTGATGGCGAGGACGCGCGGGTCGAGGGCGGCCTGGCGGATGAACTCCTCGATGGTGGCCGAGAAGCTGTCGTAGGGGTGGTGGACCAGCACGTCACCGGCCCGCAACACCTGGAAGACGTCGGGGAGCTCGGCCACGCCGCGGTCGTCGTCGTCGGCGTCGAGCGCGACCTGGAACGGCGTGGCCGGGGTGAACGGTGGGTCCTTGAGATCCGGTCGGTCGAGATCGTGGACGGCCCACAGCCCACCGAGGTCCAGGGGCCCGGCGAAGCGGTAGAGGTCGTCGTCCTCGAGGTCGAGCTCGCGCTGCAGCAGCGACCGGGTGGCCTCGTCGGCCGTCGAGTCGATCTCGAGGCGCACCGCCCGGCGGAACCGACGCCGGCGGAGCTCCATCTCCACCGCGGCGAGGAGGTCGTCGGCTTCCTCCTCCTCGAGGGTGAGATCGGCGTTGCGGGTGACCCGGAAGGCGAAGTGGTCGACCACCTCCATGCCGGGGAAGAGTTGGTCGAGGTGGGCGGCGATCACCTGCTCGAGCGGGACGAATCGCTCGCCGTCGGGCATCACCACGAACCGGGGGAGGTTGGTGGGCAGCTTGAGGCGGGCGAAGCGCCGCTCGTCGACCACCGGGTCGCGCACCAGGACGCCCAGGCTGATCGACATGTGCGAGATGTAGGGGAACGGGTGGCTGGGGTCGACCGCCAACGGCGTCAGCACCGGGAAGATGCGCGCCTCGAACACCTGCTCGAGGTGCTTCACGTCGTCGTCGTCGAGCTGGGACCACGACGAGAACACGATGCCGGCGGCGGCCAGCGCCGGCGCCACCTCGGTGAGGAAGATGCGTTCCTGCTCGGCCACCAGGACGAGCGCCCGCTCGCGGATGGCGCCCAGCTGCTGGGCGGCGGTGCGCCCGTCGGGCGTGGTGGCGGACAGGCCGGCGGCGAGCTGGTCCTTCAGGCCCGCCACCCGCACCTGGAAGAACTCGTCGAGGTTCTGGCTGAAGATGGCGAGGAACTTCACCCGCTCGAGCAACGGCACGCGCTCGTCGGCGGCCAGGGCCAGCACCCGGGCGTTGAAGTCGAGCCAGCTCATCTCGCGGTTGAGCAAGCGCTCGTCAGTTCTCTGGCCGCCGCCGTCGACGACGCGGGCCGTCACGTCCACGTCGTCACCGGATCCACGGTGGCAGGGTAGATGGCGTCCGTGAACAACGGGCGGCCGACAGGTGACGAACGGGGGCGCTCGCGTTCAGCGGGCGGTGGAGGGGATGGCGTCGTCGGGCAGGCCGAGGTCCCACTCGAGATGCAGGTTTTCGCGCTCGGCGTCACGGGCGACCCGCTCGCGGTTGCGGCGGAACTGCGGATCGTGGGGCGGGATGAGCTCGAGGCGGGCCAACGCCCGGGAGCGGAACTCCTCGATCATGGCCCGGTCGCCGAACTCGGACTGCACCTCCCAGTGCGGCGC
>JBBJOU010000211.1:0-4543 GCA_037724305.1 Acidimicrobiales bacterium | reverse complement strand
AGTTGCTGGCGGTTGGTGATGCGGTAGCGGCGTTCGGACTGCTCGAGCCAGTCGAGGCGGACGAACTGGGCGAGGGCCTTGTTGACCCGCTCGCGCGAGGCGCCGACCATGCCGGCCAGCTCTTCCTGGGTGACGGGGAGGGTGAACTCCTCGGCGTCGCCGGCGAGCTCGAGGAGGCGCTTGGCGGTGCGGCCGGTGACGTCGAGGAACACGGCGTCGGCGAGGGCGCCGTCCATGGTGCGCAGCCGGCCGGCGAGCAGGGTCACCACGCCCCAGAGCAGGGCGGGACGTTCGGCGTAGATCGCCCGGATGGGCTCGTAGGGCACCGCCGCCACCTGCGACGGTTCCAGCGCCCGGGCGGCGGCGGAGCGCCCCCGGTCGAGGAACAGCCCCATCTCGCCGAAGGCCTGGCCCTGGGTCATCAGGGCCACCACCGACTCGCGGCCGTCGATCGAGCGGTTGGCGATGGCGACGCGGCCCGACACCACCACGAACAGCTCCTCGGGCACAGCGCCCTCGGTGAACAGGACGTCGCCGCGCCGCAGCGCCCGCATCTCGGCGACGCCGGCCATCTCGGCCAGTTCGTCGGGCGAGAAGTCGGCGAAGAGGTCGACGTCACCGATCAGCTCCAGGTCCACGGCCACGGGGGCGAACCTAGTGCGCCCCTGCGGCAGGCCGCCCGCCGGCACCGTCGCCGCCGGGCCTTGAAGTTGTGGCCCCCCTCCCGGGTCCCTACCCTGAGCCGGTCCAGCAGGCCGGTCCCGGCCGCTGCTCTGCCTCGAGGAGCCCCACCGCGTTATGCCGTTCGACGTCGGGGACAAGGTCGTCTACCCGCACCACGGCGCCGCCATCATCGAGCGGCGCGAGACCAAGCACGCCTTCGGCGAGGAGCGCGAGTACCTCGTGCTGCGCCTCGCCTACGGCGAGCTCACCCTCATGGTGCCGGCCGACAACACCGACCAGGTCGGCCTGCGCGAGGTCATCAACGACGAAGAGGTCGAGGAGGTGTTCGCCGTCCTGCGCAAGAAGGAGGCGCGGATGCCTACGAACTGGTCCCGGCGGTTCAAGAACCACGTCGAGAAGCTGAAGAGCGGCGACATCTACCAGGTGGCCGAAGTGGTCCGGAACCTGTCGTTGCGCGACAAGGACAAGGGCCTCTCCGCCGGCGAGAAGCGCATGCTGGCCAAGGCCCGCCAGATCCTCACCTCCGAGCTGACCTTCGCCCTGAACGTGGGTGAGGAGGAGGCCGAGGCCAAGCTCGACGAGGCCCTCACGTGACCCCAACAGGGGGGTGAGCACATGGGCGGTCGTGGTGGCGGCCGGGTCGGGCGAGCGGATGACCGATGGTGACCCGACGCCCAAGCAGTACCGCCGCCTCGGCGACCGCCGGGTGCTCGACTGGTCGGTCGGTGCGGCGGGCGACGCCTGTGACGGGGTGGTGCTGGTGGTCCCGCCCGACCGGGTGACCGACGCCGAGCCCGGTGTCGACGCGGTCGTCGCCGGCGGCGCCACCCGCTCTGGGTCGGTTCGGGCCGGTCTCGCCGCGGTCCCCGCCGCCGTCGAGGTCATCGTCGTGCACGACGCGGCTCGCCCGGTCCCGCTCCCCGAGGTGTGGGGGCGGGTGCTCGGTGCCGTCGCCGGTGGCGCCGACGGCGCCGTCCCCGTCGTGCCCGTCACTGACACCCTGCGCTCCCGCTCGGGGGGCACCGTCGATCGCGCCGGCGTCGTCGCCGTGCAGACGCCACAGGCGTTCCGGGCCGGTGCGCTGCGCGCCGCGCACGCCGGCGAACCCGATGGCACCGACGACGCGTCGTTGGTCGAGGCCGCCGGTGGCAGGGTGGTCGTCGTGGACGGCGACCCGGCGAACCTCAAGCTCACCGCGGCGGTCGACCTCGCCGTCGCCGCCGCCGTGCTCGGGGACCAGGCCCGCCCGCCCGTGCCCGCGCCGGTGCGAATCGGCCAAGGGGTCGACGTCCACCCCTGGTCCGACGACCCGGACCGGCCGCTCGTGCTCGGCGGGGTGACCTTCGCGGGACACCGGGGCCTCGCCGGCCACAGCGACGCCGACGCGGTCGCCCACGCCTGCACCGACGCCCTGCTCGGCGCCGCCGGCCTCGGCGACATCGGCGCCCTCTTCCCCGACACCGACCCCCGGTGGGCGGGAGCCGACAGCGTGGCGATGCTGGCCGAGGCCGCCGGCCGGGTGCGGGCCGAGGGCTGGGAGCCCGGCAACGTCGACTGCACCGTGGTGCTCGACGCCCCCAGGATCGGCCCCCGCCGCGACGAGCTGGTGGACGCGCTCTCCGCCGCCGTCGGCGCGCCGGTCAGCGTCAAGGCCAAGCGCACCGAGGGCATCGGTGCCCTGGGCCGGGGCGAGGGCGTCGCCGCGTTCGCCGTCGCCGTCCTCCATCGAAGGACGCCGGCATGAGCCCGCCGAAGCGGGGCGGGTCCCGCAAGCCGGGGCGCACCCCGCTCGCCCCCGGCGCCAAGGGCGGCGGACGCCCGAGCGCGGCCGGCGCCCGGTCCGGAAGGTCGGGCGGGGCCCCGACGGGTACCGCCCGCCGTCAGGGCGGCGCCGGCGCCCCCGTCCGGAGGCAAACCCCCCGAGGGCTGGGCGGCGAGCAGGTGGAGGGTCGCCAGGCGGTGCGTGAGCTGCTGCTCGCCGGCACCCGCCGCGTGCGCGAGGTGTGGGTGGCCCAGGGCGAGCGCGACCTCGACGAGCCCTTGCAGGAGTTGGCCGACCTCGCCCGTGAGCTGCGGGCCACGGTCAAGGTCGTGGGCCGGGCGAAGCTCGACGACACCGCCCGCACCGAGTCGCCCCAGGGCGTACTGGCCTTCGCCGCCCCGCTGCCCGAGGCCGATCTCGACGACCTGTTCCGCACCCGCAAGGTGCGTCGGCCCCAGATCGGCGGTGACGGCGACGAGGTCGTGACCGTCGCCCCGTTCCTGGTGGCCGTCGACGGCGTGACCGACCCCGGCAACCTCGGCGCGCTCCTGCGCTCGGCGGAGTGCGCGGGCGCCACCGGCGTGCTGCTGGCCCGCCACCGGGCCGTGCACGTGACGCCGACCGTGACCAAGGCCGCCGCCGGCGCGGTGGAGCGCCTGCCGATGGCCATCGTCGGTGGCCTCGCCGCCACCCTCGAGCGGTGCAAGTCCGCCGGGCTGTGGGTGGTCGGCCTCGACGGCGGCGGCGACACCCCGTTGCACGAGCTCACCGTTGCCCGCGACCCGGTGGTGCTGGTCCTGGGCGCCGAGGGCAGCGGCCTGTCCCGCCTGGTGCGCCAGCGCTGCGACGTGGTGGCCTCGATCCCCCTGCGGGGCCAGCTCGGATCGTTGAACGTGGCCGCCGCCGCCGCCATCGCCACCTACGAGGTCGCCCGCCACCGGGCAATGACCTGACGACGCGGTGGGCGACCCCTCGTCCGTCGCCGGCCTGCCGACTCCGCCGATTCGTCCGCTTCGCGCGGGGCATCGCGGCCGGTGGGGGGCGCCAGCTTCCGATTCGCGGCAAACAGACCGTTGACACGAGGGTCACGTCGTGGTTGAAGTAACTAGTCACTTCGAACTAGTCGCAAGTAGTCGCACCCGTCGCACCCCTCGTCGCAGCACCCAGGAGCACAACCCGTGGCCCTCCGCACCCGCACCGACCTCCCCGACGTCGAGCTGGCCGCTCGGGCCCAGGCGGGTGACGGCCGGGCCCTCGAGGTGCTGATCGACCGCTACCGGCGCTTCGCCCGGGCCAAGAGCCGGGGCTACTTCCTGGTCGGCGGCGACGCCGACGACCTCGAGCAGGAGGCCCTCATCGGGCTGTACAAGGCGACCCGCGACTTCCGCCCCGAACACCTGGCCAGCTTCCGGTCCTTCGCCGAGTTGTGCATCACGCGTCAGATCATCACCGCCATCAAGACGGCGAACCGCCAGAAGCACCTGCCGCTCAACCAGTTCCTGTCGATCTCCGGCGCCCGGGGGGCGGACGACCCCGCCGAGCGCTCGGTCGAGGAGCTGCTCGCCGGCCACCACGCCGCCGACCCCGCCGAGCGCGTCGTCGCCGGCGAGCGCATGGCGGTGCTGCGCACAGCGCTGGCCGAGCTGCTGTCGAGCCTCGAGGTCGACGTGCTGCACCTCTACGTCGAGGGCAGGAGCTACCAGGAGATCGGTGAGCAGCTCGACCGGCACGCGAAGTCGATCGACAACGCCCTGCAGCGGATCAAGCGCAAGCTCGACGCCCACCTGCAGGCGGAGGCGGCGGCCGATCTCGATGATCTGGTGGCGGCTGATCTTGCCCTCGCGGGCTGACCGGGCGCCGGCCGCCGCCGGGGGTCGGTCCCGGGCCGGGTGGCCTACTCGACGGTGACCGTGAGGGTGGGGGAGCGGAGGATCACCCGTTTCTCCCCGCCCGTGCCCTCGAAGGCTGCGGAGCCAACCACGGTCGGGCCGCCGGCGCGCTCCGTGCGCGACGATGGTCGAGCGCCGGGTTAGCTCAGTTGGCAGAGCACTTCTCTTGTAAAGAAGATGTCGTCGGTTCGATCCCGACACCCGGCTC
>JBBJOU010000210.1:0-4548 GCA_037724305.1 Acidimicrobiales bacterium | reverse complement strand
CGGCCCTCGGCGACGCCGATCGAGAGCTCGGGGGTGTGCTTGTCGACCCAGCCGTAGCCGGGGTCGTCGGCGGCGAACAGGCGCCACCACGCCGCCCCGATGGCCTCGTCGCCCTCGAGGGCAACGACGCCGCCGTCGCCGGGACGGTGCCAGCCCTGCACGTAGTGGGCGTTGCCCGGCAGGGCCAGCACCTCGGCCACCGGGCGCCGCACCGTGCCCGGGCGCCACGAGGCGGCCTCGACCAGCATGGCGGCGAGGACGTCGACGTCGGCGGCGGTGGCCGGGCGGAGCAGCACCCTGCGAACCCTGGCACGACGGGCATCCGGGGGGCGGCGTCGGAGGGCGCGTAGGTTGGGCCACCTGTGTTCCTGAAGACGTTGACCCTCAAGGGCTTCAAGTCCTTCGCCGACGCCACCACGCTCGAGTTCGAGCCCGGGATCACCGTCGTCGTGGGGCCCAACGGGAGCGGCAAGTCGAACGTGGTCGACGCCATCGGCTGGGTGCTCGGCGCGCAAGCCCCCTCGGCGGTGCGCAGCCAGAAGATGGACGACGTGATCTTCGCCGGCACCGCCAGGCGGTCGGCGCTCGGACGGGCCGAGGTGGCGCTCACCATCGACAACTCGGGCGGGCTGCTCCCCATCGCCTTCACCGAGGTGACCCTCACCCGCACGCTGTTCCGCAACGGCGACTCCGAGTACTCGATCAACGGCACCCCGTGCCGCCTGCTCGACATCAGCGAGCTCCTCTCCGACAGCGGCGTCGGCCGTCAGCAGCACACCATCATCAGCCAGGGCCAGATCGACGCCGTCCTCAACGCCCGTCCCGAAGAGCGCCGCCTCATCGTCGAGGAAGCCGCCGGCGTCCTGAAGTTCCGCCGCCGCAAGGAGAAGGCCGAGCGCAAGCTGGTGGCCACCGAGGTCAACTTCACCCGCCTGCAGGATCTCCTGCGCGAGATCCGTCGCTCGCTGCGACCGCTCGAGCGTCAGGCCGATGCCGCCCGGCGCCACGGCGCCCTCGTCACCGAGCTGCTCGCCCTGCGCCGTCACCTGGCCGGGCGCGAGGTCGCCGTCCTCCGCAGTCGGCTCGAGGCCGGCGCCCGCCGACGTTCGGATCTCGGTGCCGAGGAGGCCGCCCTCAAGGGAAGCCTGGGCCAGCTCGACGTGGCCGTTCTGGCCGCCGAGGCCGAGCTGTCGGCCCATGGCGGCGACGGTGCGACGGTCGACCTGGGCGAGGCGGTGGTGGTGGCCGAGGGTCTGCGAGCCCGAGCCCGTGGCCTGGCCGCGGTGCTGGCCGAACGTCGACGCTCCCTGGAGCACGAGCGGGGCGCCCAGCTCGACGGGGCGGTGGTGGCCAGCCTGGAGGCCGACGCCGCTCGCCTGGCCGAGGAGCTCGAGGCGGTCGAGGTCGACGCCGCCGCGCTCGTACCCGCCGACCGGGCGCTGGCGACCGCCGAGGCCGACCTGGTCGCCGACCAGGTCGCCTTCCGAGCCGAGTGGGCCGCGACCGGCGCCGAGGGTGGCGCCGGCGAGACGTCCGGTCGCGCCGCCGCGCGGCGCGGTGCGCTGGCGGCGACGCAGGCCACCGTCGATCGCGCCACCGAGGAGCGCGACCGGGTCACGGTCCGGGTCGACGCCCTGGCCGCCCGCCGAGACCGTCTCGCCGCCGACGCCGAGGCCCTCGCCGTCGAGCGGGTGACGGCCGTCGGCGCGGAACCCGAGCTGCTCGCCGCCCACGCCCTCGCCGTGGCTGGCCTGGTCATCGCCGTCGACGAGCAGGACGCCGCCGAGACCGCCGCTCGGGCTGCCGACGCCGACCGCCACTCGTGGCGAGCCCGGGCCGACGCCCTGGCCGATGCCCTCGACGCGGCGCGGGCTGCGGCCGGTGCCGAGCACCTGGCCGCCGTCGACGGCGTGATCGGCACCCTCCTCGACCTGGTCGAGGTCGACCGCGGCTGGGAGGCCGCCTTCGAGGCGGCGGCGGGCGAGGCGCTCACGGCGGTGGTGACTGACACGGTCGAGGCCGGCCGTCGCGCGCTGGCGTCGCTGGTGGCGGGCGAGCTGCCCGGCGCCGTGCTCGCCCTCGGCGCCGCCGCGTCCACCGCTCCCGGCGCGGTGCTCCCACCCGGTGACGCCCTGCGGGTTCACGTCCGAGGTCACCAAGGCGGCGTCGACGCCCTGCTCGACGCCCTGCTGGCCGGCGTCGTGGTGGTCGACGGCGACTGGGCGACCGCGGTCGACACCGCCCTGGCCCACCCCGGGGCGGTGGTCGTGACCCGCGCCGGCGACCGCTTCGGCCCGTCCGCCTGGCGGGTCGGTCAGCGGGGCACGGGCGCCACCGGCGCCGCCCTCGACGAAGCGCGCGAACGCGCCGATGTCGCCGCCGGGATCGCCACCGCCGCCGGGGCCCGCCTGGGCGCCGCCCGTCAGGCGTCAACCGAGGCCCGCCGGGCCGAGGGCGAGTCGGCTGCCGCGCTGGACGATGCCCGCCGCCGGACCGCCACCGCCGCCGACGGGCTCGTCTGGGCGGAAGCCGATCGGGCGCAGCTCGACACCGAGCTCGAAGCCATGGCCGCCGAGCTGGCCGCCCTCGCCGAGCGGGCCAGAACGGACGCTGACCGGGTGGCGGCGTTGGCGGCGGAGCTGCCCGGCCTCGAGGCCGACGAGGCCGCCGCCGCCGAGCGCCACCGCGCCCTCGCGGCCGCCCGTCGGGCGCTCGAGGAGCGCGCCGCCGCCGTCGGTGCACGGCGGCGGGACCTCGAGGTGCGAGGCGCCCAGATCGAGCAACGCCGCCTGATCGCCACCCGCCGCCGCGAGGAGACCGAGGCCCGCCTGGCCCGCCATGCGGAAGCCCGCGAGGCGGCGGCGGCCAGGCGGGTCGGCCTCGAGGCCAAGCTGGTCGCCGTCGACCGCCTCACTGCGCTGGTGACCGATCGCCTCGGCCGCATCGAGCGGGAGCTGGCCGCCGTGCGGGAGCGACGGGCCCGCCAGTCCGAGGCGGCCCGCCAGGTCGTGGTGCGCCTCGACGGCCTCCGCCGCCAGCGGCGCAGCGACGAGCAGGCGCTGGAGGCGCTGCGAGAGAAGGCGCAGCGGGCCGAGCTCGACGAGACCGAGACCCGCCTGCGCCTCGAGGCCGTGGTCGAGCACTGCCGCCGCGAGCTCGACTGCGAACCCGGCCAGGCCGAGGCGATCGGGTGCCCCGAGCTGCCCGACGGGGCGGCGTCCGCGCCGGGGCGCGTGCGCGACCTCGAGCGCGAGCTGCGCCTCATGGGGGCGATCAACCCCCTCGCCCTCGAGGAGTGCACCGCCCTCAACGAGCGGCACGACCTGATCAGCACCCAGCTCGAGGACGTCAAGGCCACCCGTCGTGAGCTGGCCAAGGTGATCCGCGCCATCAGCGACGAGATCGTCGCCGTCTTCGCCGCCGCCTACGCCGATGTCGCCACCAACTTCGAGCACCTCTTCGGGCTGCTGTTCCCCGGCGGCCGGGGCCGCCTCGCCCTCACCACGCCCGACGACCTCCTCGAGACCGGCATCGAGCTCGAGGCCAAGCCGTCGGGCAAGAACGTGAAGAAGCTGTCGCTGCTCTCCGGCGGCGAGCGGTCCCTCACCGCCCTCGCCTTCCTCTTCGCCGTGTTCCGGGCCCGCCCCAGCCCGTTCTACGTGATGGACGAGGTCGAGGCCGCCCTCGACGACGTCAACCTGCACCGCTTCCTCTCGCTCGTCGACGAGTTCCGCCAGGACGCCCAGCTCCTCATCGTCAGCCACCAGAAGCGCACCATGGAAGCCGCCGACATCCTCTACGGCGTCACCATGGCCCCCGGCGGCTCCAGCCAGGTCGTCAGCGAGCGCCTCTCGGTGTAGGCGCCGAGACCCTTGCGCGGGTCGTATGCTCGACGGTCGTGCGTACCGTCGTGCTCGGGCCCCGGCCCGCCGAGCTGGAGGCGTTGATCGCCCGTCGCCGCGCCCTCGGCCTCGACACCTTTGACGAGGTCTGGGAGGGCGAGTACCACATGTCGCCGGCACCGCACCCCCGCCACGCGTTCCTCGCCGTCGTGATGGCGCGGGTACTCGGCCCCCGTGCGGACGTACGCGGTGTGATCGCGCTCGGACCCTGCAACATTGGTGAGCCCGACAACTTTCGGGTACCGGACGCCTCCGTGCATCGGTCGATGCCGGACACGGTGTTCATCCCCACGGCCGCCCTGGTGGTCGAGATCGTCTCCCCCGACGACGAGACCTGGGCGAAGCTCGGCTTCTACGCCGCCCACGGCGTCGAAGAGGTGCTGATCGTCGACCCGGCCACCCGCGCTGTCACCTGGCTGGCGCTGACGGCCGCTGGTGACGGCTACGTCGAGACCGATCACAGCGCGGTGCTCGACGTCGCTGCCGCCGACCTGGCCGCCGAGATCGACTGGCCGACGGTGTAGGTGAGTCCGCTCGATCGGGCCGAGCTCCAGCGGTGGCTCGCCAAGGCCGAGGAGACCGTCGCCGCCGGCGGCGTTGCCCGACGAGCTCGGCGTGGTGGCGGTCGTCGTGTTCGGGTCGGTCG
>JBBJOU010000209.1:0-4548 GCA_037724305.1 Acidimicrobiales bacterium | reverse complement strand
GGCGGCGTCGTCGAGCACCCGGAGGTGGGCCAGCTTGTCGCCGAGGCGGGCGGCGACGGCACGATCGTCGTCGTGGGTGACGCCGACGAGGGCGAGCAGACCGGCGCCGATGGCCCCCACCTCCTCGCCGGCCACGGTGACCCTGGCCCGCGTCACCCGCTGCACCACGGCCCGCACGAGCGGCGACGGTACGCGCTGCCACCGCCGGCGGCGACCGGCCAGGATGGGGCCGTGCCGCCGACCACCGACGACCTGCTCACCGCTCGGTTCGCCGCCTGGGACGGGTCGACCGTGGAGGATGTCGTGGTGCGGGCCGACGGCGACGGGTTGACCGCCGAGGGCCGGGTGGTCCGCGCGCCGGATGGCGCCCACCACGTGCACTGGGTCCTGCGCCTGGACGAGGCCTGGCGCGTGCGCCAACTCCTGCTCTTCCGCGACCTCGACGAACCCGACCTGTGGCTCGGCCACGACGGCAGTGGCGGATGGGGCGAGATCAACGGCGCCCACCGCCCTGAGCTCGACGGCTGCACCGTGGTCGACCTGGCATGCACCCCACTCACCACGACCCTGGCCGTCAGGCACCTCGCCTTCGCCGGCCTCGAGGTCGGCGCCTCCGGCGACTTGGAAGTCGTGGCCGTCGACCCCGCCACCCTGGGCGTCGTCGCCACGGTGCAGCGCTGGACCCGCGTCGCCGAACGGCGCTGGCGCCTCGGCGACGGTGTGGGCGCCGGGGGGCGCGAGCTGGTGGTCGACGATGACGGCGTCGCCGTCGACGACATCGGCCGATTCCGCCGACTTGCCTGAGGGGGCCCCGCCTCCCGCTTGATCGGCCGGTCAGGCCACGTGCGAGGCTGTTCGGCCATGGCCGCCCCCGCTCCCTCGGACCGCGCCCTGCGCATCGCGCTCCTCGCCTACCGCGGCAAGCCCCACGTCGGGGGCCAAGGCGTCTACGTCCGCCACCTCTCCAAGGCCCTCGTCGACCTCGGCCACCACGTCGAGGTGTTCGCCGGCAACCCCTACCCCGTGCTCGACGAGCGGGTGCCCCTGCACCGCCTGCAGAGCCTCGACATCTACAACGACCACTTCCCCATGCGCATGCCGGGCATCTGGGAGCTCAAGCACTGGACCGACTTCGTCGAGGTCACCAGCTTCTCCTTCGGCCAGTTCCCCGAGCCGCTGGCGTTCTCGCTGCGGGCCTGGGACGCGCTCCGCCACCGGAGTCACGACTTCGACCTCGTCCACGACAACCAGTGCCTCGGCTACGGCCTGCTCGCCATCCAGCGCTTCCTCCCGACGCTCGCCACCATCCACCACCCCATCACCGTCGACCGCCGCCTCGAGCTCGAGCACGCCACCTCGGCCTACCGGCGTCTCACGCTGCGCCGGTGGTACTCGTTCACCAACATGCAGACCCGGGTCGCCCGCCAGGTCCGCCGGGTGGTCACGGTGTCGGAGAACAGCCATGCCGACATCCACCGCGACCACGGGGTGCCGCTCGAGCGCCTCCATGTCGTGCCCGTCGGCGTCGACCCGGAGCTGTTCCGCCCGCTGCCCGGCGTCGAGCGCATCCCCGGCCGCCTCGTGACCACGGCGTCGGCCGACGTCACCATGAAGGGCCTCCCGTACCTGCTCGAGGCGGTCGCCAAGCTCCGTACCGAGCGCCCGATCAGTCTGGTGGTCATCGGCAAGCCGAAGCCGGGCGGCAAGGCCGCCGCCACCATCGACCGCCTCGGCCTGGCCAGCTCCATCGAGTTCGTCTCCGGCGTTGCCGAGGAGCGCATCTACGAGCTCTACAGCGAGGCGGAGCTGGCCGTGGTCCCGTCGCTCTACGAAGGGTTCTCGCTGCCCGCCATCGAGGCCATGGCGTGTGGGGTGCCCCTCGTGGCCACCAGCGGCGGGGCCCTCCCCGAAGTGACCGGACGCGACGGGGAGACCGCCTTCGTGGTGCCGCCCGGCGACGCCGACGCCCTGGCCGCCAAGATCCGCGCCGCCCTCGACGACCCCGCCTCGCGCGCCCGCATCGGCGCCGCCGGCCGGCAACGGGTCATCGACCGCTGGAGCTGGCGCCACACCGCCGAGCGCACGGTCGAGCAGTACCGCGCCCTGCTGGACGAGTGGCCCGACCGGGGCGGGCGACCCTCGCCCGGCGCGGCGGGACCGAGTGGGCCGTGCTGACCGTCCGCTTCGACCAGTTGGGCGTGCGGCCCGGCGACCGGGTACTCGACCTCGGCTGCGGCTTCGGCCGCCACGCCTTCGCCGCCTACCGCCTCGGCGCGGCGGTGGTCGCCTGCGACCTCTCGCTGGCCGAGCTCAAGGACGTCACCGCCATGTTCGCGGCCGTCGCGACGGCCGAGCGTGACGTGCTGCCGACGGCGTCATGGGGGGCGGCCACCAACGGTGACGCCACCGCCCTGCCCTTCGGTGATGGGTCCTTCGACCATGTCATCGCCAGCGAGGTGCTCGAACACGTCGGCGACGACCTGGCCGCGCTGGCCGAGCTGTCGAGGGTGCTGAAGCCGGGCGGCACGCTTGCCGTCACCGTGCCCGCGCAGTGGCCCGAGCGCGTCTGCTGGGCGCTCTCCGAGGAGTACCACGCTCCCTACGTCGTGGGCGGTCACGTCCGCATCTACAGCGAGGCCAGGTTGCGCCGCCGCCTGCGCGACGCTGGCCTCCGCCCCGTCGGCGCCCACCACGCCCACGCGCTGCACACCCCGTACTGGTGGTTGAAGTGCGCGGTCGGACCGGCCGACGACGACCACCCGCTGGTGCGCGCCTACCACGAGGTCCTGGTGGCCGACATCGTCGGGCGCCAGCCCATCGCCCGCATCACCCGCCTCCTCGACCGCCTGGCCAACCCGATCCTGGGCAAGTCCCTGGTCGTCTACGCCCGCAAGCGCGCCTCGACGCACGGTGGTCGGTCGTGACGGGCTATCTGCGCGGCGTCTCCGGTGCGGTGACCGCAGACCAGCTCGTCGCCACCGCCGATGGCATCGCCCAGTGGCAGCTGCCGTCCGGCATGGTGCCGTGGGTGCCGGGCGGCCACGCCGATCCGTGGAACCACGTCGAGGCGGCGATGGCGCTCGCGCTCGCCGGGCGGCGGGCCGAGGCCGAGCAGGCGTACGCCTGGCTGGCCGACGTGCAGCGCCCCGACGGCGCCTGGCACCAGTACTACGTGGCGGGGCGCGACGGCGCCACCGAGGTCGAGCAGGACAAGCTCGACGCCAACGTCTGCGCCTACGTCGCCGCCGGGGTGTGGCACCACGTGCTCCTGCACGGCGACCGCGGCTTCGCCGAGGCGATGTGGCCGGTCGTCGAGCGGGCCATCGACTTCGTCCTCGACCTCCAGACGCCCCGGGGGGAGATCCTGTGGGCGCGCCACGCCGACGGCACGCCGTGGAGCTTCGCCCTGCTCACCGGGTCGAGCTCCATCTGCCACTCGTTGCGGTGCGCCCTGGCGCTGGCCCAGCACCTCGGCCACGAGCGCCCTGACTGGGAGCTGTCGGCCGCCCGGCTGGCCCAGGTCATCGCCGAGGTGCCCGACGCCTTCGCCCCCAAGCACCGCTGGGCCATGGACTGGTACTACCCGGTCCTCGCCGGCGTGGTCGGTGGCGACGCCGGCCGGGCCCGCCTGGCCGAGCGCTACACGACGTTCGTGATGGACGGTCGGGGCGTGCGCTGCGTGAACGACCGTCCGTGGATCACCGTGGCCGAGACCTGCGAGTGCGCCCTCGCCCACCTCGCCGTCGGCGAGCGGGACCGGGCGGAGACGCTCTTCGCCTGGGCCCAGCAGTTCCGCCACGACGCCGACGGCCGCTACTGGACCGGCACCGTCTTCCCCGGCAACGACCGGTTCCCGGCGGGCGAGCGCTCGACCTACACGGCGGCGTCGGTCATCCTCTGCGCCGACGCCCTCGCCGGCGCCTCGCCCGCCAGCAGCCTCTTCGTCGACCACGACGCCGTGCTGCCGGTCCTGCTCGACGCGCACGCCCTCGACGACAGTGCCCACGGCGATCGGGACACCGAACGCGCCCGCGACTGAACGGGGCGCGAGGCGGTCGACATCGACGTCCACGGGTGGATCACCGCCCGGCCGTCGGCGGGGATGGGAACACCGGGAGAGGTCGGGGCGTTGGCATGCACCGTGACCCTTCTCGTGATCGCCAGCCTCACCGGTACGGCCGCCGCGCTCGGCGCCCTGTTCTCCCGTGAGGCCCGCCGACCGGCAGCGATCCCGATCCCGCTCCGCACCACCCCCCGCCGCCGCGCCCACTGAGTCCCGGGTTGCCGCGGGGCCAGCCGGTCCGGGTCGCGCTTCGCATCGCCGCCGGGAAGAGCGGCGCAGTGGCGTCCGGTTCTCCGATCCCTGCGCAGCCGGCGGCCAGTCGGCGGCGGACGCCACCCGCACTGGGGCCGCACGGTCACCGGGTCGCCAGCACAGCGACCCCGACGAAGACCGCGACAACGACGGCGAACACGAGCATGGCCGGCAGCAGGCGCAGGAAGCCCACGAGAGCGCCGCGCGGCTCGACGAAGCGAAATCGCGCGATT
>JBBJOU010000208.1:0-4558 GCA_037724305.1 Acidimicrobiales bacterium | reverse complement strand
CCGCCCTGTGGGAGGGCCGCCTCTTCTTCGGCACCCGCGCCGGCCGCTTCCACGCCGTCGGCGACCCCGGTGCCGGCGGGGAGTAGCCCCCCGGCCGCCGGTGTCGGGGCGACGGCGCGTGCTGCTCTAGAACCGCGGCTGCTCGATCTCGGCGCCGAGGCGCGGCGGCGGCTGAGGCGAACAGTGTGCCGGACGCCAACATGGGGGTGTGCCTCCTTCCGAGCGGTCCACGCATCACGGTGGCGCCGCTCGCGTGGGCTGGGGGCGCACCCTGCTGCGAGGGCTGACCCGGCACTGCGGCCGATGCGGCGGCGGCAAGGTGTTCGACCGGTACTTCCGGCTGCGGGATCGGTGCCCCCGGTGTGGGGTGCGCTTCGCCCGGGAGGAAGGGTTCTTCACCGGCGTCTACCTGATCAACTTCAGCGTGACGCTCGGGCTGATGTTCGTGGCCCTCATGGTGTTCGTGCTCCAGCGGGCCATCACCGGCTCGACCGGTCCGCTGTGGCCGATCCTCACCGTCTGCGCCGCCTTCGCCGTGCTCGGCCCGGTCCTGCTGTACCCGATCGCCGCCACCACCTGGGCCGCCCTCGACCTGGCGTCGCGACCGCTCGAACCCCACGAGGAGGCCGAGGCCGCCCTGTGGGCGGCCGACCGCGACCGAGCCGACCACGACCGCGACGGTGACGGCGGACCGGTGCCGTGAGCGACCACGTCGGGCCGGCCCGACTGAACGAACCGGCACCTCCCTGGCCGGACCCGGCCCCGCAGCCGAACGTCGCCGCCGTCCTGCGCGCCTTCGCCGACCTGGCGCCGTCCGGTTCGCCGGCTACGCTCGACCTGTCGGGCGGTGAGCCGATGGTCTGGCTGGGGCTCCAGGTGCCACCGAACCCGGTGGAGGCGGCGGTGGCGAACGAGTTCGGCAGCGTGCGGCGCACCCCGGCCATCGACCGGCTCATGGCCGTCGACGCCCTGCACGCCGAGGAGCGGCTCCTGCGCCTCGGCTGGGTGTTGCTGCGGGGCGAGGTGGTCGACGGCGACCGCCGACGGGCGGTGCGCATTCCCCTCGTCCAGGTGCCGGTGCGGGTCACCCCGGGCCTGGGTCGGCGGGCCACGGTGCACCCGGCGGGCGACGCCGAGCTGGCGGTCCCGGTCGGTGACGGTGCGGCCGTCGCCCGCCTGGAGGCAACGGCGGCGTACGGTGGCGGCGCCCTCGGGGCGATGGGGGCCGACGACAGGGCGGCGCCGGCGCTGCTCTCCCGGCTGACCCACCTCCAGGCGTGGATCCGCGCCGTCGCCGAGGCCGCCGGCCTGCCCCTGGTGTCCATCTCGGCGCCGGGAGCGGACGGCGACCCGACCGGCAGGGTCGAGCCGCCTGCCGGTGTCGACCCGGCGTCGGGGTGGGTCACCGCCCACGTCGGGTCGGTGCTCTTCGTCGCCCGCGACCCGCTCCCCGTCGACGTCGCCGGCACCCTGCGCACCCTGGCCGACGTGCCCGGCGCCGAACGCACCGCCCTCGCCGCCGTCTACGGGTTCGGGGGCGTGCACCTCGAGCCCGACGCCCACCCGGTGCGCTCGCCGATGGCACTATCGGCACCTCAGCGCACCATCGTCGAGCGGTCCCGCCACGAGCCCGTGGTCGTGGTGTCGGGACCACCGGGCAGCGGCAAGAGCCATGTGCTCGCCGCCGTCGCCATCGACGCCGTCGACCGGGGGTCCTCCGTGCTCGTCGCCACCCGGTCGCCGCAGGCCGCTGACGTGCTTGGTCGTCTCCTGGCCCGCCAGCCCGGCCCGGCTCCGGTGCTCTTCGGCGACGCCGAGCACCGAGACGCCATGCGTCGGGAGCTGGGCGACGGCCTCGCTCAGGGGGCGTTGGCCATCGATCTCCTCCGGTTGGTGGCCGCCGTGGACAGCGCCGCGACCGAGGTGGCCGACACCGAAGCGGTGGTCGCCGCCGCCCTCGGGCGGGAGGCGGCCGCCGGCCGGGCACCGTCATGGGACCCGCTGGTGCCCGACCTCGCCCACGAGGCGCCGGTGGCGTTCGACGCCCGCGCCGATCTCGCCGTCCTCGCCGCCCTCGGCGCGAGGGCCGAGGCGCCGCCGGAGTCCGGCGCGTTCACCCGATGGCGGGCGCGCCGAGCCGACCGCCGCTGGCGCCGTGCGCTCGGCGCCGGCTCCGACGTTCCCGCCGCTCGCCTGCACACCGCCCTGCGGGCCGCTGTCGACCGCCGGGCCGCCGCCGAGCTCACCACCCGCGGGGGGACCTCCCTCGGCGCGGTGCACGACCGGCTGGTGGCCGCCGACGCCGCCCTCGCCGCCGCAGTGGGCGCCCTCGTCGACGCCCGCGCTCGCACCGAGGCCCGGCGCAAGGGACCGGGCCGGGTGGCGGCGGGCGGCCTCGGCGCCGCCCTGCGTAGCGGGCGCCGGACGCGCCGCCAGCTGCTGGCCCAACTCGACGGCCCCGCCCTGGTCGGCGCGCTCCCGCTGTGGGTGGGCACGCTGCGCGACGTCGACGACCTCCTGCCGGCGGTGGCCGGGCTGTTCGACCTCGTCCTGCTCGACGAGGCCAGCCAGATCGACCAACCCGTCGCCGCCGGCGCCCTGATCCGGGCCCGGCGAGCGGTGGTGGTCGGCGATCCCCGCCAGCTGCGCCATGTCTCGTTCCTGGGCGACGCCGATGTCGCCGCCACCCTGGCCCGCCACGGGCTCACCGCCATGGCTGACCGGCTCGACCTGCGGCGCTCGAGCCTGTTCGACCTGGCCGCCGGTCGGGCGCCGGTGACCTGGCTCGACGAGCACCATCGCAGCGTCCCCCACCTGATCGGCTTCTCGGCCCGGCGCTTCTACGACGACCGCCTGCGCATCGCCACCCGCCACCCCGCCACCGAGGCCACCGACGCCATCGACGTGGTGGTGGTCGACGCCGGTGCCGATGTCGCCGCCGCCGTCGCCGAGGTCGAGCGCCTGGTGGACGCCGGCCAACGTGACATCGGCGTGCTGTCGCCGTTCCGGGCCGTGGCCGACGCCCTCGAGGCCGCCTTGCTCGCCCGGTTCACCCCCGAGGAGGTCATCGCGCGCGGGCTCCGGGTCGGCACCGCCCACGCCTTCCAGGGCGGCGAGCACGACCACATCGTCGTCGCCCTCGGCCTGTCCCCGACCGACACCGCCAACCGCCGCCGCTTCGTCGAGGACCCCAACCTGTTCAACGTGATGGTGACCCGGGCCCGGCGCGACCTGGTGGTCGTCACCGCCGTGGCCCCGCCCGCCGACCCGGCCCGCCCCGCCGGCCTGCTCGAGGCCTACCTCGCCTATGCCGACGCCCCGCCCGCCCCCCACCCCGGCGGCCAGCCGGCCACACCGTGGGTGGCGGCGCTGGTCACCGAGCTGATCCGCAACGGCGTCGCCGCCCGCCCCGCCTACCCCGTCGGACGGTGGGTGGTCGACATCGTCGCCGGTGCCGGCGAGCGCGCCGCCGCCCTCGACTGCACCCCGCACGTCGACGGGCCTGGCGCCCATCTCGACCGCCACCGGGCCCTGCGCCGTGCCGGCTGGCAGACGCTCGACGCCTGGCCGACGCGCTGGGACGGCGACGCCACCCGCGCTGCGCTCGACCTCGTCCCGCTCCTGCGCTGAGCCCGGTGGCGGTGGCCGTCGCCTCGACCGGAACCCGAAAACGGCGCCGGCCCGGCGAGGTCGCCGGGCCGGTCGCTGTTTTCGAGGTGGTGTGGGCTAGGCCAGGCTACGGCGACGCACGGCCATGGCGCCGATGGCCAGCGCCATCAGGCCGAAGGCGATGGGCGCCGTCGAGGAGGTGCCGCCGGTGCGGGCCAGCTGCCGTCCGCCGCCGCCGTCGCGCTCGTCGTCGTCCTGGGGGCTGCTGCACCCGGGATCGTTGCCGAAGTCGATGCGACCGTCACCGTCGTTGTCGACGCCGTCGGTGCACTCGTTGCGCTCGTCGTCGTCGTTCGGGTCGAAGACACCGTCGGGGGTGAGGCAACCCGGGTCCTGGGCGTCGATGCCGCCGTCACCGTCGTTGTCGGCACCGTCGGAGCACTCGGGGACGTTGGCGGCGGCGCACACCAGCCCGCCGACCTCGGCGTGACCGACGACGAGGTCGAGCAGCGGCTCGTCCGTGAGTCCGAGGGCGGTGACGCGGAGGGCGTCCACGGTGGCCCCATCGGCCGTCACGTTTACCACGTTCTGCTCGATCGTGACCACCGATGCGATCGGCGCAAGCGCATCCGAGATGGTGCCGATGAGGTCGGTGAGCGGATCGTTCAGCCCGACATCCGTGTCGGCGACCCGAAGGTCGATGATCTCGGACTGGGCCGAGTACCTCGGCGTGCCGTTCACGCACACGCCGACGGCCTCGCCCCGCACGGCGGTGGCGGTGAGCAGCCCGACCTCGACCGGGACCTCTTCTGTGCCGGCATTGAGGACCAGGCCGAGGTTCTCGGTGAAGCCGACGCCGCGGGCGTTGTACGGCCCGGCAAACTGCTGCGACTGCTGTGTCAGTGTGGAGGGAAGGTCGGACTCCACGTGGGCGTTGGCCAGGCCGACG
>JBBJOU010000207.1:0-4600 GCA_037724305.1 Acidimicrobiales bacterium | reverse complement strand
GACCCTGGTCGGTCCACCACCCACTCTCGCGCTCTCGCCACCGGGCGCCGACCTCGACGTGCTCACCGGGCAGCCGGTCGGCGCCGGCCTCCTCGAGACCGACCCGCAGATCGCCGAGCTACCGGTCGGCATCGACGTCGAACCTGCCGACGTCCTCGCCATCGACCCGGCGGACCTCGGCCTCGACGTCGAACCTGCCGACGTCCTCGCCATCGACCCGGTGGAGCTCGGCGCCGCCCTCGACCGCCCTGCCGTCCCGGCGATCCCGACTGTCCCGACCGTTCCTGCGGCGCCTGTCCTCCCCGCCGTCGGTCACTGACCAGGCGCTCGGCTCAGCCGAAGAGCCCCGGTGGGGCGGCGTCGCCACCCGCGCCCGGGGGTACGGCGAGGCCCAGGTGCGCCCACGCCGCCGGGGTGGCGACCCGCCCCCGGGGGGT
Organism: Acidimicrobiales bacterium; assembly: GCA_037724305.1. Taxonomy (GTDB): domain Bacteria; phylum Actinomycetota; class Acidimicrobiia; order Acidimicrobiales; family JACDCH01; genus JBBJOU01. Next base: position 4,163 of record JBBJOU010000207.1, on the reverse strand, counting down.
GCGCAGCAGCAGGCCCCGCTGGATGAGGAACGGCTCGTAGACGTCCTCGACCGTCTCCTCCGGCTCGCCGATGCTGATGGCGAGCGTCTTGAGCCCGACCGGACCGCCGCCGAAGCGCTCGCACAACGCCCCCAACACGGCCCGGTCGACCTTGTCGAGGCCGAGGCCGTCGACCCCGAAGACGGCGAGACCGGCCGAGGCCACCGCGGCGTCGATGACGCCCTGCGCCCGTACCTCGGCGAAGTCGCGCACCCGCCGCAGCAGGCGGTTGGCGATGCGAGGCGTGCCCCTTGCTCGCCGGGCGATCTCGCGGGCGCCCTCGACCGTGGTCTCGACGTCGAGGATCCCGGCGGCACGGACCACGATCAGCTCGAGGTCGGCGGGGTCGTAGAAGTCGAGGCGGGCCACCAGGCCGAAGCGGTCGCGCAGCGGGCTGGTGATGAGCCCCGTGCGGGTGGTGGCACCGACCAGCGTGAAGCGGGGCAGGTCGAGGCGGATCGAGCGGGCGGCCGGGCCCTTCCCCAGCACGATGTCGAGCTGGAAGTCCTCCATCGCCGGGTAGAGCACCTCCTCGACGGCGCGGGCCAGCCGGTGGATCTCGTCGATGAAGAGGACGTCGCCCTCCTCGAGGTTCGACAGCTGGGCGGCGAGGTCGCCGGCCCGCTCGACGGCAGGGCCGGAGGTGACGTGGAGCCGCACGCCGAGCTCGTGGGCCACGATGTTGGCGAGCGATGTCTTGCCCAGGCCGGGCGGGCCGGCGAAGAGCAGGTGGTCGGCCGGCTGGCCCCGGCGGCGGGCGGCCTCGAGGAGGATGTGCAGGTGCTCCTTGAGCTCGGCCTGGCCGACGAACTCGGCCAGCGAGCGGGGCCGGAGGCCGACCTCGACTTCGGCCTCCTCGACCTCCTCCGGATCGGGTTCGGGGTCGAGCAACTCGGTGCGCGCCACGGCCGTTCCTACCTCCGGGCCTCGCTGGCCAGGTGACGCAGCGCCTGGCGCAGCAGGGCGGACGGGTCGCCGTCGACCGGCACCTCGGCCAGGGCGTCGTGCACCTCGTCGGGGCCGTAGCCGAGCCCGACGAGCGCATCGCGCAGGTCGGCGCGCACACGACCACCCCCGCCGTCGTCGCCCGCTCCGAGGGCCTCGCCGGCACGGACCGCACCGACGAGGTCGCCGGCGTCGAAGCGGCTCTTCAGCTCGACCAACAGACGCGCCGCCGTCTTCTTGCCGACGCCGGGCACGAGGCACAGCGCGCCGATGTCGTCGTCGGCCAACACCCGGCGCAGGGCCGCCGGGGGGTGCACCGACAGGATGGCGAGGGCCAGGGCGGGGCCGACACCGTGGGCGCCGAGCAGGGCTTCGAAGCCGAGGCGCTCCTCGACCGACGGGAAGGCGTAGAGCGACTCGGCGTCCTCGCGCACGTGGTGATGGACGTGGACGAAGACCTCGTCGCCGACGTCGCCCACGGTGACGGCGGTGGCGGGCCCGACGGTGCAGCGGTACCCGACGCCGCCGACCTCGACCAGCACCTCGCCCGTGCCGCGGTGCAGCAGGCGGCCCCGCAGCGACCCGATCACCGTGCCCCCCGCGGCGTCGACGCCGCGATGCGGGCCAGCCGGGGGGCGTGGGCCAGGTGGGTGAGGGCGAGGGCGAGGGCGTCGGCGGCGTCGGCGGGCTTCACCGGGCGTTCCAGGCCGAGCAGGGCGCGAACCATGCGCTCCACCTCGCCCTTGTCGGCGCCACCCCACCCTGCGACGGCGTCCTTGACCTGGTTGGGCGAGTACTGCTCGACCACGCAGCCGGCGGCCACCGCCTCGGCCATGGCGATGCCGCTGGCCTGGCCCACGCCCATGGCCGTGCGGACGTTGGTCTGGAAGAACACTCGCTCGACGGCCACGGCGTCGGGCCGGAGCTCGGCCAGCAGCGCCCGGAGCTCGCCCTGGAGCTCGGCCAAGCGGTCGGGCAGCGCCGCTGCGGGCGGGGTGGTGATGACCCCTACGGCGACGGCCTTGGCCCCTCGCGAGCCGATCCCCTCGCTGCGAACCGCGCCGTAGCCGCAGCGGGACAGGCCAGGGTCGATGCCGAGCACGAACACGGGTTCGACCGTAGTCGAACATCACACCGCCGGTGGGGGACCCTCGGGGAGATCGGTGCACGGGCCGCACGCGCGCGAGATCTCCGCCCCCCCGGCTCAGCCTCGCGGCCGCATGGCCGATGGGTTTCGATGCACGCCCCGATCCCTGAGCCGGTGCTGGCGGTCGAGGCCACGGACGTGCACCGGTCGTTCGGCGACCAGCCTGCCCTCGCCGGTTTCGACCTCGCCGTACCGGCGCGGTCGGTCACCGCGCTGCTCGGGCCCAACGGGGCGGGCAAGACGACCGCCATCCGGATCCTCACCGGGGCCCTTCCCGTACACAGGGGACGGGTCCGCACCCTCGGCCTCGACCCGGTGGCCGAGGGCGAGGCGGTGCGCCGCCGCTGCGGGGTGGTGTCGGCCAAGCCCGCCCTCTACGACCGGCTGTCGGGTCGAGACAACCTCGCCTACTCGGCCGAGCTGCACGGCCTCGGGCGGGGTCCGGCGGCGGCCGCCGCCATCACCGGCGCCGCGGCGCGCTTTGGCATCGATGGCGCCCTCGCCCAGAAGGTCGGGGGCTACTCGACCGGGATGAAGACGCGCCTGGCCCTCGCCCGCGCCGTCCTGCACCAGCCCGACCTCCTGCTCCTCGACGAACCGACCTCGGGCCTCGACCCCGAGTCGGCCCATGCCGTCCTCGAGCTGGTCCGAGGGCTTCCGGACGAAGGGGCCACCGTCGTGCTGTGCACCCACCTGCTGGCCGAAGCCGACGGCCTCGCCGACTGGGTGGTCCTGCTCGACGCCGGGCGGTCGGTGCTGGCGGGCTCGCCCGCCGAGCTCGCCCGGCGGTTCTGGCCGGCGCCGGTCGTGCGCATCGACGCCGACGACCGGGCCGCGCTCATCGTCGTCGCCCGCCGCCTACCCGGTGTCGTCGCCGTCGACCCGACCGGTCCCACCGGGGGCCCGCCGGCGGTGCAGGTCGACGACCTGGCCCGGGTGCCTGCGCTCGTCGCCGCTCTGGTCGCGGCCGGCGTCCGCATCACCCTCGTCGAGCCCCACCAGCCCACCATCGAGGACCTCTACTTCGCCGCCCGGCGCGACCACCGGGCGCCCCCCGTCGCCACCGACGAACGCACGTTGGCCGTCTCGTGAACCTCGATCGCATCAAGACGGTCGCCCGCACCGACCTGCGTCAGCTACTCGGCGCCCGCGACTTCTGGATGCCGATGGCCGGCCTCGGTGCGCTGTTCTTCCTCGTCATCCCGGCAATCCTGCTCACCATCCTCACCCGGGTGGAGGCCGGCGGGGCGGTCGAGCAGTTCTCCAACGCCCTCGACGTCCTGCCCGCCGCCGCCCAGTCCCAGATCCGGGGCACGACCGGCCCCGACCGCCTGGCCTACGCCCTCTCGGTGTACCTCTTCGCCCCCGTCGCGGTGGTCGTCCCACTCACGATCTCCACCGCCGTCGGCGCCGCCTGCATCGTCGGCGAGCGTGAGCGCGGCACCGGCGAGTTCCTCGCCCACTCCCCCGCCAGCGTGCAGGAGATCTACCTCGGCAAGCTCCTCGCCGCCCTCATCCCCGGCTACCTCACCACGCTCGTCGGCTTCGGCGCCTACTCCCTGCTGGTGAACCTGCTCGTCGGCCCCTCGGTCGGCAGCTGGTTCTTCCCGACCGGCCCGTGGTGGGTGCTGGTCCTGTGGGTCCTCCCGCCCTTCCTCGGCCTCACCCTCTCGGTCGTCCTGCGCCTGTCGGCCACCGTCCGCTCCACCGCCGCCGCCCAACAGGCGTCGGGGCTGGTCAGCCTCCCGATGATCGCCATCGCCTACGGCCAGTCCACCAGCTCGCTGTCGGGCCTCGACGCCACGCCCTGGATCGTCGGCGCCGCCGCCTGGGTCCTCGCCGCCCTGTGCCTCTGGCGTGGCGTCCGCTCCGTCACTCGGGCCCGTCTCCTGGGTGTCGCCGACGAGAGGTGACGCGGTCAACGCCGCCGCAGGAACGCGGCGACGACGAATGCGGCCAGCGCTCCGACCAGGAACACGAACGTGAGCGAGAGGAACGCGCCTTCGGCAAGGTCGCCGACGTACAACTTCAC
>JBBJOU010000206.1:0-4603 GCA_037724305.1 Acidimicrobiales bacterium | reverse complement strand
CGTGCGCTTCGACGTGATGGTGGAGGTCCGGTTGCGGGCGGGGGTGGCCGACCCCCAGGGGGCGACCATCGAGCGCTCGCTGCCGACGCTCGGGGTCGAGGGGGTGCGGGGCATCACCGTCGGCAAGGCGATCCGCTTCACCGTCGAGGCCGGCGACGAGGGCGAGGCTCGATCGATCGTCGGTGATCTGGTCGAGCGCTTCCTCACCAACCCGGTGATCGAGGACGCGACGGTGGCCCTGGCCGTGACGGCGTGACCGTCACCGTCGGCGTGGTGGTGTTCCCCGGCACCAACTGCGAGCAGGACGTGGCCGAGGCGGTCGGGCGCCTCGGCGCGACATCTCAGGTCCTCTGGCATGGCGACGCCACCACCGCCGGCGTCGACGCCGTGGTGGTGCCCGGTGGCTTCGCCCACGGCGACTACCTGCGACCCGGGGCCATCGCCCGCTTCAGCCCGGTCATGGGCGCGGTGCAGACCTTCGCCGCCGCCGGGGGGCCGGTGGTCGGCATCTGCAACGGGTTCCAGGTGCTGACCGAGGCCGGCTTGCTCCCCGGGGCGCTCAAGAAGAACGACGGCCTCAAGTTCGTGTGCGCGCCGACCCGGCTGCGAGTCGAGACCAGCGCCTCGGTCCTCACCGGGCGGGTCGACGCCGGCACCGTGCTCTCGGTCCCCATCAACCACTTCGAGGGCAACTTCACCTGCGACGACGAGACCCTCGCCGAGTTGCGCGGCGACGACCGCATCGTGCTGCGCTACCTCGACAACCCGAACGGCAGCGTCGACGACATCGCCGGCATCTGCTCGGCCGGACGCAACGTGGTGGGGCTCATGCCCCATCCCGAGCGAGCGTCGCACCCGCTCCTCGGCTCCACCGACGGCGCCGTCCTGCTCGCCGGCCTCCTGGCCGCCGCCGACGAGCGGCGAACTGGTGTCAGAACATCGCGCCAGGGCGCGAGCTTCTAACAGCTGGCCGTCGCTCGGCGCTCAGGAGGCGGGCTTGCGACCCGGACGGGGCCGGTTCTCGTAGGCCTTCTTGGTGGCGGCATCGGCCTTGGCCAGATTGACCAGTAATAGGTCGGTACCGCTGCCGCCGCCCATCTTGCGCACCCAGACCTGCGCGCCGATGCGCCGCGCGAAGTTCGAGACGGAGATGGCGAGCGAGTTGCGATCCTTGGTGGAGGCGCCGGTGACGGTCACCGCGGTCTCGCCGCTCGAAAGGAACTCTTCGAGCAACTCGCCGCCCTGGCTGCGCCTTCCGCGCTGGGGCATCTCCGCGATCAACTGAGCCAGTGCTGACTTCGGGACAGGCTTCATCTTGAATGCCATGGGGTCCTCCTAGGGTTGACGATGGTCTACCAAGCGACGACAACGAATGCAAAGCAGGTTCCGAAAGAAAGATCGAATACAGGCGGGCCTCGGGTGCGATGAGGACGTGATCGAGCCCCATGCAGTGCGACTAACGTCGCGGCGGTGCCCCCGGTGAGCGTCCAGCCCGTCCACCGTGCCCTGGGCCTGACCGACGACGAGCTCGAGGTGATCGTCGGTGTGCTCGGCCGGGAGCCCAACCACCTCGAGCTCGCCATGTACTCGGTGATGTGGAGCGAGCACTGCTCCTACAAGTCGAGCCGCGTGCACCTCGGGCGGCTGCCGTCCGAGGCGCCGTGGGTGCTGGTGGGCCCCGGCGAAGGCGCCGGGGTGGTCGACGTGGGCGACGGCATCGCCGCCGCCATCCGCATCGAGAGCCACAACCACCCGTCGGCCATCGAGCCCTACCAGGGGGCGGCCACCGGCGTCGGTGGCATCCTGCGCGACATCTTCTCCATGGGCGCCCGGCCCATCGCCACCATGGACCCCTTGCGCTTCGGGCCCCTCGACGACCCCCGCAGCCGGTGGATCGCCGAGGGGGTGGTGGCCGGCATCTCCGGTTACGGCAACTCGGTGGGGGTGCCGTGCGTCGGTGGCGAGCTGGTCTTCGACGAGACCTATGTCGGCAACCCGTTGGTCAACGTGCTCGCCCTCGGCCTCATGCCCGCCGAGCGCCTGGTGCTGGGGCGGGCGTCGGGCCCCGGCAACCTGGCCGTGCTCCTGGGCTCGGCCACCGGGCGCGACGGCATCGGCGGGGTGTCGGTGCTGGCCTCGGCCGGCTTCGGCGAGTCGGGCGACGACGCCGCCAAGCGCCCGTCGGTCCAGGTCGGCGACCCGTTCGAGGAGAAGCGCCTCATCGAGGCGTGCCTGGCGTTGCTCGAGGCGGGTCTTGCCCTCGGCGTCCAGGACCTGGGCGGGGCCGGGCTCACCTGCGCCACCAGCGAGACGGCGTCGAAGGGGGGCAGCGGCATGGACGTCTTCGTCGCCGCCGTCCCGCAGCGCGAGCCGGGCATGGCCGCCTTCGAGGTGCTCACCTCGGAGTCCCAGGAGCGCATGCTGGCCATCGTCGAACCGGCCAAGCTCGACGCGGTCCTCGCCATCGCCGCCAGGTGGGAGGTGCAGGCCAGCGTGGTGGGCCACGTCACCGACACCGGCCGGCTCCGGGTGCTCGACCGCCAGGGCGGGGAGCTGCTCGCCGACGTGCCCGCCCGCTCGCTCGAGCACGACGCCCCCCGCTACCACCGCCCCCTCGCCCCCCCCGCCGCCGCCGCCGAACGGGCCGCGGTCGACGTCGCCGCCGCCGTCGGCGAGCAGGTCACCGATCCCGGCGCCGAGCTGGTGGCCCTGCTGTGCGACACCGCCTGGGTGAGCTCGCAGTACGACCACCAGCTGTTCGCCAACACCGTCGTGGGCCCCGGCGGCGACGCCGCCCTGCTGCGCCTCAAGCACCCGGTGACCGGCGCCGACACCGGGCGGGGCCTGGCCCTCACCGTCGACGGCAACCACCGGTGGTGCGCGGTCGACCCCCGCCAGGGCACCGCCCTCCTCGTCGCCGAGGCGGTGCTGAACCTGGCGGTCGTGGGCGCCCGGCCGGTCGCGCTGGTCAACAACCTCAACTTCGGCAACCCCGAGCATCCCGAGGTGATGTGGCAGCTCAGCGAGGCGGTCGACGGCATGGCCGAGGCGTGCCTGGCCCTCGCCATCCCCGTGGTCGGCGGCAACGTCAGCCTCTACAACGAGAGCCGTGGCCGCGACATCGACCCCACCCCGGTCGTCGGCCTGCTCGGGGTGGTCGACGTCCTCGAGCGCCGCCCACCGGGCGTGCGGCTGGTGGCCGAGGACCGCCTCATCGTCCTCGGCCCCGAGCCGGAGCGCACCCTCGCCGGCTCGGTGGTGGCCGCCCGCCACGGCCAGGCCCGCCTCGGTGCCCTGCCCACCCTCGACCTCGACCTCCACGCCCGGGTGGCCGCCCTGGTGCGCGACCTGGTGGCCGGCGACCTGTTGAGCGGCGCCCACGACATCGGCGAAGGCGGCCTCGGCCTCGCCCTCGCCGAGGCCGCCACCCGCTCCGGGGTCGGCTTCGTCGCCTCCCGCATCCCCGACGCCGTCGCCCTCTTCGCCGAGGGCCCCAGCCGGGTGCTCACCTGCGTCGCCCCCCACCGCATGACCGAGGTGCTCGCCGCCGCCGAGGCCGCCGGCGTGCCCGCCACCCGCCTCGGCCTGGCCACCGGCGACCGGATGGTGGTCAAGGGACTGCTCGACGTCGACCTCGCCGACGCCGTCGCCGCCTCTCGCGACCGCCTCCCCGACGCCCTCGGCCACGGCACCGCCCAGGCCTGAGTCGGGTGGTCGCGTCGACGGCGGGAACGACTCGGCCCCGGTTCACCGTCGCCGGCCGACCGGTGCCGACCTGGTGGCCGTGGGCGTTGATCGCCGTCGGCCTCGTCCTGCGTGCGGGCCTCCGCGTGACCGTCCTCGATCAGGTGGTCGACGACGCCTTCATCTTCTTCCGCTACGCCGAGAACGCCGCCGGCGGCGACGGCCTGGTCTACAACCCGGGCGACGCCGTGCTCGGCTTCACCTCACCGCTGTACGTGCTCACCCTCACCGGCCTCGTCGCGGTGGTCGGCCGCGACGCGCTGCCGGCGGCGGCCGTCGTCGTCGACCTGGCCCTCTACCTGGCCGCATCGGTCGCGCTGGTGCGCCTGGTCGGGCGGCGGGTGCACGCCGGGAGCGCCCCAGGGGTGGGCCACGCCGCCCCGGTCGCGCTGCTCGCGCTGTGGGCCCTCGGGTTGCCCTTCGTCGACGGCGCCCTCAACGGCATGGAGACCATGCTGTTCCTCGCCCTCGTGCTCGCCGCCGTCGACGCCCTCGACGACGGCCGGTCGACCCTGGCCGCCGTCCTCGCCGGGCTGCTCGTCCTGGCCCGACCCGAAGGGGTGGTCGTGGCCGCGCTGCTCGGCGTCGTGCTCCTACGCCGGGGTCGTCCGCTGCCGTGGGGCGGCATCGTCGCCGCCGGGGTTGCGGTGGGGGCGTGGGCGGCCGTCGCCCTGGTCACGTACGGCACCGTCGTCCCCCAGTCCCTCCTGGCCAAGTCGGGCGTGGTCACCGCCGGCCCCGGCGACGTCGGCGGCCCGACCGCCATCGCCGCCCAGCTGGCCGTGGGGGTGTCGAGCGCCCAGTTCGGCGACCTCCCCGGCATCGTGCGGGCGGCGCTCGTCGTGGTCGCCGGGGCGGG
>JBBJOU010000205.1:0-4617 GCA_037724305.1 Acidimicrobiales bacterium | reverse complement strand
CCAACACCGGCCGCCCCCCCAACCTCGACGAGTACGGCACGGGTGCGCCGCCCGACCTCGTCAAGGCGCACCACGGGTCGTTGTCGCGGGAGCGGCGGCTGCAGATCGAGGACGAGCTGAAGGCCGGCACCCTCAAGGGTTTGGTGTGCACCTCCAGCCTCGAGCTGGGCATCGACATGGGCGCGGTCGACCTGGTCATCCAGGTCGAGTCGCCCCGCAGCGTCGCCGCCGGGCTGCAGCGGGTCGGCCGGGCCGGCCACCAGGTGGGCGCCCCCAGCCGGGGCACGCTGTTCCCCAAGCACCGGGCCGACCTGGTCGAGGCCACCGTCGTCGTGCAGCGCATGCACGAAGGGCTGGTGGAGCGCACCCGTTACCCCCGCAACCCCATCGACGTCCTGTGCCAGCAGATCGTGGCCATGGTCGCCCTCGACGACTGGCCGGTCGACGAGCTCGCCGCCCTCGTGCGCCGCTCGGCGCCCTTCGCCGAACTGTCCGACGACGTGCTCACCAACGTCCTCGACCTGCTCGCCGGCCGCTACCCGTCCGATGCCTTCGCCGAGCTCCGCCCCCGCATCGTGTGGGATCGGGTCGGCGCGGTGATCCGGGGCCGGGCCGGCAGCCAGCGCCTCGCCGTGACCAACCCCGGCACCATCCCCGACCGCGGCCTCTTCGGCGTGTTCCTCCCCGATGGCACCCGGGTGGGCGAGCTCGACGAAGAGATGGTCTACGAATCCCGCCCCGGCGAGACCTTCCTGCTCGGCGCATCGACCTGGCGCATCGAGGACATCACCCACGAGCGGGTGATCGTGACGCCGGCCCCCGGCCAGCCCGGCAAGATGCCGTTCTGGCACGGCGACGGCCCCGGCCGCCCGCTGGAGCTGGGCCGGGCGGTCGGTGCCTTCGTCCGCGAGATGCGCGAGGCGGGGGCGGCGGCGGAGGGGCTGTTGCAGGCATCACGAGCCGGGCCTCGCTACGGGCTCGACCCGCTGGCGGCGCGCAACCTGGTGCAGTACCTCGACGAGCAGGCCGAGGCCACGGGGGTGGTCCCTGACGACCGCACCATCGTCGTCGAGCGCTTCCGCGACGAGATCGGCGACTGGCGGGTGTGCATCCTGTCGCCGTTCGGCGCCCAGGTCCACGCCCCGTGGGCCATGGCCCTGCAGGCCCGGCTGTCGGAGCAGTGGGGGCTCGAGGTCGAGCTGATGTGGAGCGACGACGGCATCGTCGTCCGCCTCCCCGAGGCGGTCGACGAGATCCCCACCGACCTCCTGGCCATCGACCCCGACGACATCGACGAGCTGGTGGTGTCGTCGCTGCCGAGCACCGCCCTCTTCGCCAGCCGGTTCCGGGAGTGCGCGGCACGGGCCCTGCTCCTGCCCCGGCGCCGCCCCGACCGTCGCACCCCGCTGTGGCAGCAGCGCCAGAAGGCCGCCGACCTGCTGGCGGTGGCGGCGAAGTTCCCCAGCTTCCCGATCCTCTTGGAGACGACGCGGGAGGTCGTCAACGACGTCTTCGACCTGCCGGCGCTGCGCGAGGTGCTGGGCGACCTCCGCAGCCGGCGCATCCGCATGGTGGCGGTCGACACGCCCCGTGCGTCGCCGTTCGCCCAGTCGTTGCTGTTCGGCTGGATCGCCGTCTACATGTACGAGGGCGATGCCCCTCTGGCCGAGCGGCGGGCGGCGGCGCTGGCGCTCGATCGCGACCTGCTGCGCGACCTCCTCGGGGCCGAGGAGCTGCGCGAGCTGCTCGACCCGGGCGTGCTGGCCGACCTCGAGCTCGAGTTGCAGTGCCTGGTCGACGGGCGCCGGGCCCGCGACCTCGACGAGGTCCACGACCTCCTGCGCCGCCTCGGCCCCCTCGACGACGATGGCATCCGGGCGCGCGCCGTCGACGGGCTCGACACCGACGCCGCCGTGGCCCAGCTGGTGGCCGAGCGCCGGGCCTTCCGGGGCGGCGTAGCCGGCGCCGGGCGGGTGTGCGCCGCCGAGGACGCCGGCCGCCTCCGCGACGCGCTCGGGGTGGCCGTCCCGCTCGGCCTTCCCGGCGTGTTCACCGAGTCGGTCGACGCCCCGCTGGTCGACCTCGTCGCCCGCTACGCCCGCACCAACGGCCCGTTCCTCGCCCCCGGGTGCGCCGCCGCGCTGGGGGTGCCGACCGGACGGGTGGTGCCGGTGCTCGAGGGGCTGGAAGCGCAGGGCCGGGTGCTGCGGGGCGAGTTCCGCCCCGGCGGCGTCGAGCGCGAGTGGTGCGACGACGACGTGCTGCGCCAGCTCCGCCGCCGCTCCCTCGCCACCCTGCGGCGCGAGGTCGAACCGGTCGAGCCCGATGCCCTCACCCGGTTCCTGCCGGCGTGGCAGGGAGTCGATGCCCGGCGCCGCGGGATCGACGGTCTGGTCGAGGTGCTCGGCCAGCTCCAGGGGGCGCCGCTGGCGGCGTCGGTGCTCGAGGCCGACGTGTTGCCGGCCCGACTGGACGGGTACCGCCCCGCCGACCTCGACGCCCTGTGCACCGCCGGCGAGGTGGTGTGGGTCGGCGCCGGCGGCCTCGGCGCCGCCGACGGACGGGTCCGCCTCGCCTTCCGCGACCGGGCCGGCGTGCTCGTCCCGACCCCGGGCGAGGGGTTCGACGCCCGCCCCCACCACGAGGTCCTGCTCGCCCACCTGGCCGAGCGGGGCGCCAGCTTCTGGCCCGACCTGGTGGGTGCCGCCGGCGCTGCCGATCTGGCCTACGGCGATGCCGACGTGCTCGCCGCCCTCTGGGACCTGGTGTGGGCGGGCCTGGTCACCAACGACTCGCTGGCCCCGGTGCGCGCCCTGGTGGCGGGCAGGGGCGCGAGGCCGGGTGCTTCGGCCCGCCGGGGTGGCGGCCGCCCCCGCCCCGGGCGCCTGGCCCGGCTGGGGCCGCCGTCGGCCACCGGGCGCTGGTCGTTGGTGGCGCCGCTGCTCGCCCCGGCGGCGACGCCCACCGAGGTCGCACACGGCCGGGCCCTACAGCTGCTCGAGCGCTACGGCGTGCTCACCCGCGAGGCGGCGCTCGGCGAGGGCACCGAGGGCGGCTTCGCCGGCGTCTACCCCGTGCTGCGGGCGCTCGAGGAACGGGGCCAGGTGCGGCGCGGCTACTTCGTGGCCGGCCTCGGTGCCGCCCAGTTCGCCCTGCCCGGCGCCGTCGACCGCCTCCGCTCGTTCCGCGCTCCCGGCGGCGGCCTCGCCGCCCCGTCGCGGCGCGACGCCGAGGGCGGCCTGACCGTCCTCGCCGCCACCGACCCGGCCCAGCCCTTCGGCGCCGCCCTGCGCTGGCCGGCCTCGCCGGGGCGCCCCGCCCGCCAGGCCGGGGCGCACGTGGTGCTGGCCGACGGCGAGCCGGTGCTCTACGTCGAGCGGGGCGCCCACGCCCTCGCCACCTTCGCGGCTCTCACCGAGCGGCCCGACTGGCCCCGGTCGCTCGTCGGGCTGGTGGCCCGCCGCCGCTACCGCCAGATCGAGGTCCGCACCGTCGACGGCACCCCCGTGCGGGAGGTGGCCGCGGCCGCCGACGCGCTGCGCGCCAACGGTTTCGTCGACGGCTACAAGGGCCTCGTCCTGCGGTCGCGCTGATCCGGCGGCGAACGGAGGCGCCGGCCGGACCCCCGCCTACGCTGCGGCGATGGTCAAGTTCAAGAATCGGGGCGGCGGGCTCAGCCGCAACCTGGAGGACCGGCGGGGGCGGGGCGGCGCGGGGATCGCCGCCGGCGGCGGCGTCGTGGGGATCATCGTTGTCGTGGTCCTGCAGCTGCTCGGCGGCGGCGGTGGCGGAGTCGATGTCAGCGACATCTTCGGCCAGATCCAGTCCGGCGGTGGCGCCACGCCCGGCACCGTCGACCCCGCCGACGAGCCGCTCGTGCAGGAGATGTCCGACGCCCTCGACGACATCCAGTCGTTCTGGGCCGGCGAGGACGGGCTGGGCAGCCGCTACCGCGATGCCACCCTCGTGCTCTTCACCGACGGCGTCAGCACCGGCGGCTGCGGGAACGCCCCGTCGTCGGTCGGGCCCTTCTACTGCCCGGCCGACCAGCAGGCCTACATCGATCTCTCCTTCTTCAGGGAGCTCGAGAGCCGCTTCGGTGCCCCCGGCGACTTCGCCCGGGTGTACGTGCTCGCCCACGAGATCGGTCACCACGTCCAGAACCTCGAGGGCACGAGCGGCGAGGTGCGCCAGCTGCAGCAGAGCGACCCGGGGCGGGCCAACGAGCTGTCGGTGCGCCTCGAGCTCCAGGCCGACTGCTATGCCGGGCTGTGGGGCCGCTCCGCCCAGGACCGCGGCCTCATCGAGCCCGGCGACCTCGAGGAGGGCCTCGGGGCGGCCGAGGCGGTGGGCGACGACACCATCCAGGCGCAGGCCGGCGGCGGTGTCAACCCCGAGACCTGGACCCACGGCTCCGCCGAGTCCCGCCAACGCTGGTTCCAGACCGGCTTCGACACCGGCGACCTTGCCGCCTGCGACACGTTCTCCGTCGCGGCCGAGCAGCTCTGATCTCCCCATCGCGCCGGTGAACCGTGCCCGAGGGTGACACCATCCACCGCGTCGCCGACCGGCTGCGGCCGGCGCTCGTCGGCGGCGACCTGGTCCGGGTCCAGGCGA
>JBBJOU010000204.1:0-4630 GCA_037724305.1 Acidimicrobiales bacterium | reverse complement strand
GCGGTGGCGGCCGACTTCTACCAGTCGCTCGAGTCGCGGGAGCGCCGGGTGCGCCGCCAGTACGACGTCCTGCTGGGGCGACAGCCTGACCCGGGTGGCCTCATCCACTGGGCGGGCCAGCTCGCGCGGGTCGACGACCTCGCCCTCACCATCGAGCTGACCGCCAGCGACGAGTATTACATCACCCCGTAGGGCCCGTCACCGCGCCCGTGCGGTCGAAGGCCGGCGGTGCGACGGTGGGTCATGGCTCCTGCGATGATCCGGCGCATGCGCGCGGGGCGGCGGTCAGGTGGCGACGGTGCCCTGCGCGCCGCCGTCGATGCCACACCCCTCTATGGGCCGCGCACCGGCGTGGGCCGCTTCACCGGCGAGTTGCTCGCCCACCTCGCGGCCGAGCCGGGGCTCGAGCTGGTGGCCTACGCCACCACCTGGCGGGGTCGCGGCGACCTCCCGGGCCTCGTCCCGGCGGGGGTCCGGACCGTGCGGGCGCCGATGGCGGCGCGGCCGCTGCGCGCCGCCTGGCGGCGGATGGACCATCCTCGCATCGAGCGTTGGACGGGACCGGTGGACGTCGTCCACGGCGGCAACTTCGTCGTACCACCGGCCGCCGGCGCGCAGGTGGTGACGGTCCACGACCTCACCTTCCGCCGGTACCCGGAGCTGTGCACGGCCGACGTGCTGGCCTACCCAGCGCTGTTGCGCCGGGCCCTCGACCGGGGTGCATGGGTGCACACCGTCTCCTGCTTCGTCCGTGACGAGGTGATCGAGCTCCTCGGCGCCCCCGAGGACCGGGTGGTGTGCGTGGCGAACGGCGTGACCGCGGGAGCGCCGGGCCACGCCGGACGGGGGGGCCGCCTCGTCGGTGGCGGTCGGTACGTGCTCGCCGTCGGCACGGTGGAGCCCCGCAAGAATCTGCCCCGGCTGGTGGCGGCGTTCGACGAGGTGGCCGCCGGCGACCCGGAGCTGCGGCTGGCGATCGCCGGTCCCGACGGGTGGGGCACGGACGCGCTGGAGGCGGCGTTGGGAACCACGATGCACCGGGACCGGGTGGTGCGCCTCGGCTTCGTCGACGACCGGGCCCGGGCCGACCTGCTCGCCGGCGCCGCCGTCGTCGCCGTGCCGTCGGTGTACGAGGGCTTCGGCCTGGTGGCCGCCGAGGCGATGGCGGCGGGCACGCCGGTCGTCGCCGCCGCCGCCGGCGGGCTCGTCGAGGTCGTTGGCGACGCCGGGGTCCTTGTCGACCCCACCGACGTCGCCGACATCGTCCGCGGCCTGCATGCCGTGCTCGACGACGACGCGCTGGTGGCCGACCTGCGCCGCCGCGGCCCCGAACAGGCCGTCCGCTTCTCGTGGGACGCGTGTGCCGCCGGCATCGTCGAGCTGTGGCGGCGGGCGGTCGGTTCCTCCTGAGCTCCCTTCACCGCAGGCGTTGCTCGATCGCCCCGGCCATCCGCTCGCCGAGTACCGTCCAGTCGTAGTCCCGCTCGACGAGCGCCCGACCGGCACGGGCCCGATCGTGGCGCGCCGGGTCCTCGAGCACCTCGGCGACGGCGGTGGCCAGCTGTCCCGGCTCGCACAGGCGCAGGTGCCGCCCGTCGACGGAGGGCATGCCCCGGGCGCCGACGACGGTCGACACCACCGGCGCGCCGGCGGCGAGGGCCTCGACCAGCTTCAGGTTCGTGCCGGACCCGCTGACCACGGGGTTGAGGGCGACGGTGGCCGCTCGGAGCAGCGTCTGCTTCGACGCGTCGGAGACGACGCCGACCCGGGCCACGTTCGCCGGCAACCCACGGCGGGGAACGGAGTTCACGTGGGAGCCGGCCAGGACGAACAGGCACGTCGGCAGTTCGCCGGCGGCGGCGATGATGGCCTCGGCGGCGGCGACGTTCGGCGGGTGCCAACTCCCGAAGAACACGGCGAGGTGGCGCCGCAGCGGGTGGCGCCGCCGCCCCCGGCGGTTGTACCGCTCGAGGAACGTCGCCGTTGCCTGGTCGCGCGCCGCACCGGTCGTGCACGGCGTGGCCCCGATGTCGGCGCCGTTCGGCACGAGCACGAGCTCGTCGATGTCGACGCCGTGGTAGCGCCGGGCGAGCTCGTCGGCGTCGGTGCTCGAGCACACCGTCGTCAACACCGCCGCCCGTAACGCGCCGGCTTCGACGGCGCGGACGCGGTCGAGGATCTCGTCGGCCCTCGGCGCACCGCCGAGCACCAGCTCCTTCAGGGCCAGCTCACAGTTGTGGGCGTCGTAGAGGGCGGGGATCTCGACGTCGAGGAGGCCGAGTGCAGGCAGGAGGTACGGATGGGCGAGCAGGACCGCATCGGCCCCGACGAGGGCGCGCCGGAGGGCGTCGAGGTAGGCGCCGGAGGACGGGAGCAGCTCGCCGGCGAGCACATCGGAGACGGTGGTGCCCACGATCTGCTCCCATTCGAGCTCGACGCGTCGCTGCTCGGCCGAGCGGGGGACGACCACCTGGCGAAGGCCCGGCGCCAACACGTCGTCGCCGGCGGGTTCGTAGGACTGGGCGAGACAGAGGAGTTCGACGTCGAAGCGGGCGGTGAGCGCGCCGTAGAGGTGCAGCCCCCGGAGCTGGCCGCCGCCGAGGGCCGGGGCCATGGTGAACGTGGACAGCACGACGAGCTTGCGCCGACCGGGTCGGGTGGTGGCGCCCGACGCGACGACCACGGCGGGTGCCGCCCCGCCCCGGTCGCCGAGGGCGGCTCGCACCCGCCGCGACGCGCGGTCGGTGAGGCGCCCGACGATGGTGTCCCAGGTCAGGCGCGACGCGACACCCCGGGTCGCGGCGACCAGACGGCGCGCGAGTCCCGTCATGGCTCCCTCACTGCCGCCGGTCGGGCATCGTCAGTGGCGGTCGAGGAGCCGTCAGAGCCGGGTGGCGAGGACGTCGGCCAGGCGGGCGCCGAGGGTGTGCCAGTCGTAGTCCCGCTCGACCAGGGCACGCCCGGCGGCGGCGCGACGGTGACGGGCCGGGTCAACGACGGCGGTGGCGACGGTGGCGGCGAGGTCGTCGGCGGTGGTGAGGCGCAGGTGCTCGCCGTCGACGACGGGCAGGCCGCGGGCGCCGGTGCGGGTGGACACCACGGGCGCGCCGGCGGCGAGTGCCTCGACCAGCTTGAGGTTGGTGCCCGAGCCGGTGACCATGGGGTTGAGGGCGACCGTGGCCGCGCGCAAGAGAGCGAGCTTGGTGGCGTCGGAGACGATGCCGACGGCGGCGACGTTGGTGGGCAGGTCCCGGCGGGCGATCGAGGGGGCGTGGCCGCCGCCGAGTACGAACACGGTGTCGGCCACGGCGGGGGCGATGGCCACGATGGCCTTCGCCGCCTCGATGTTGGGCGGGTGCCAGCTCCCGAAGAAGACGCCCAGGTGGCGGGGCTCGCCCCCATGGCGGGCCCGTAACGACCCGTAGCGGCCGAGGAACGCCGCCGTGGCGCGGTCGCGCTCGTCGCCGGTGGTGAACGGGGTGCCCGCCACATCGGCACCGTTGGGCACCAGGAGCAGGGCGTCGATGTCGGTACCGGGGTACCGCGCCGCCAGCTCGGCGGCGTCGGCGGGCGAGCAGACCGTGGTCAGCACGGCGCGGCGCAGGGCCTCACCCTCGACCTCGGCCACCCGCGCCAGCAGCTCGTCGGCGTTCTCGGCGCCGGCCAGCACCATCTCCTTGAGCGCCAGCTCGCAGTTGTGAGCGTCGTAGACCACCGGCAGCGACGAGGCGACGAGGTCGAGGGCGGCCAGCAGGTACGGGTGGGCGAGCACGACGGCGTCGGCGTCCTGCAGGGCCGTGCGCACAGCGGTGAGGTAGGTGGGCGACCTCGCCAGCAGCTCACCGGCGACGATGTCGGAGACGGTGACGCCGGCGGCACGCTCCCACCGTTCCTCGGCCCGCAGGTGCGCGTGGGAGCGGGGCACCACGGTCTGGTGCAGGCCGGGCGCCAGCGTGGCCCGGCGGGCGTGCTCGTGGGCGGCGGCCAGGCACACCAGCTCGACGTCGAAGTGGGTGGTGAGGGCGCCGTAGAGGTGCAGGGCCCGGATCTGACCGCCGCCCAGGGCGGGGGCGACGGCGAAGGTGGACAGGACCACCAACTTGGGGTGGGTCGGGCGGCGCCAGTCGGCCGGGGCTTCGTCGTCGCCGGGGGCGACGCGGCGCCCAGGTCCACGGCTCCCGGCGACGCGCGCCCGGCGATCGGTGATGGCGGTGAGGCGGTGGACGACGGCATCCCAGGTGATGCGCGACGCCCGGGCCCGCCCGGCGTCGCCGAGGCGCTCGGCCAGGCCCGCCTCGGTGGCCAGGCGGGTCATCGCGGCGGCGAGGGCGGTGGGCTCGGGGGCGGTGACCAACCCGGTGACGTCGTGGTCGACCAGTTCGATCGGTCCGCCGGAGTCGGTGCAGGTGATCACCGCCTTGGCGCAGCCCATGGCCTCGACGCTGACCAGGCCCCAGTCCTCGTCGGCGGGCACGAAGGGCACGGCGAGGGCGGCGGCGTACTCCGCCGCGAGCTCGGCCTCGGACAGGAAGCCGAGCAGCTCGACCCGCGGGTCAGAGGCGGCGAGGGCCCGCAGCCGGGCCTCCTCGGGGCCGGTCCCGGCGATGCGTAGGAGCCGGTCGCCGGGCAC
>JBBJOU010000203.1:0-4633 GCA_037724305.1 Acidimicrobiales bacterium | reverse complement strand
AGCCGCATGTTCGAGTCGCTGTCCGATCGTTTCGACACCATCTTCACCAAGCTGCGGGGCAAGGGCCGCCTGGGCGAGGCCGACGTCGACGAGGTGATGCGGGAGATCCGCGTCGCCCTGCTCGAGGCCGACGTCAACTTCACCGTGGTGCGGGGCTTCGTCGCCCGGGTGAAGGAGCGGGCGGTCGGCATCGAGCTGTCGAAGGCGCTCAACCCGGCCCAGCAGGTGATCAAGCTGGTCCACGACGAGCTCGTCGCCACCCTCGGCGGCGAGACCTTCGCCCTGCGCTTCGCGTCGAAGCCGCCCACCGTGGTGTTGATGGCCGGGCTGCAGGGCTCGGGCAAGACCACCAACGCCGCCAAGCTCGCCCGCTGGTTCAAGGCACAGGGGCGCAACCCGCTCATGGTCGGCGCCGACCTGCAGCGCCCCGCCGCCGTCGAGCAGCTCCGCACCCTCGGTCGCCAGGTCAACGTGCCGGTGTTCAGCCAGCCCGGCGACCCGGTCGAGACCGCCCGCGCCGGGCTCGAGGAGGCCCGCCGCCTCGGGCGCGACGTGGTCATCGTCGACACCGCCGGGCGCCTCGCCATCGATGCCGAGCTGATGGGCCAGGTCCGCCAGATCTCCGAGGCGGTGACGCCCGACTACACGTTCCTCGTCATCGACGCCATGACCGGCCAGGACGCGGTGACCACCGCCGAGGCGTTCCACGCCACCCTGGCCCTCGACGCCGTCATCCTCACCAAGCTCGACGGCGATGCCCGCGGCGGCGCCGCCCTGTCGGTCAAGGAGGTGGTGGGTCGCCCCATCGCCTTCGCCTCCACCGGTGAGAAGCTCGCCGACTTCGACCTGTTCCACCCCGACCGCCTGGCCGGGCGCATTCTGGGGATGGGCGACATGTTGTCGCTGATCGACAAGGCCGAGCAGGTCTACGAGCAGGACGAGGCCGAGGCCGCCGCCACCAAGCTCTTCGAGGGCCGCTTCACCCTCGACGACTTCCTCGAGCAGATGCAGCAGGTCAAGAAGATGGGCAAGCTCTCGGATCTCGTCGGCATGCTGCCGGGTGTGCCCAAGGAGCTCAAGAACGTCCAGATCGAGGACAAGGAACTGGCCCGGGTGGAGGCCATCATCAAGTCGATGACCATCCAGGAGCGGGCCTTCCCCGAGGTCATCGACGGCTCCCGGCGCCTGCGGATCGCCAACGGGTCGGGCACCAGCGCGTCGGAGGTGTCGATGCTGGTCAAGCAGTTCGGCGAGGTCCAGAAGATGATGAAGCGCTTCGGGGGGATGCCCGGCGCCGGCCGCAAGAAGAAGAAGAAGGCAAAGGCCAAGGCCAAGGGACGGGGCCCGACCGCCGCCGGTGTTCGCCCCGCCGCCCCGCCCCCGCCGCCGTTCCAGCTGCCCGGCTTGAACTGAGCCGCTCCCGGCGGCCAGACTCATCCGCTGCCCTCTGGCGTGCGGGCGACCCCGCCGCCACCGCACCGACGCTGCCGTCGGTGCCCCGAGTACCTCAGCGAGGAAGTGAACGACAGTGGCCGTGAAGCTCCGTCTCATGCGGGTCGGCAAGAAGAAGCAGCCCACCTACCGTGTGGTAGCGGCCGACGGGCGCGCCCCCCGCGACGGTCGGTTCATCGAGATCCTCGGCAGCTACGACCCCCGCCAGGAGCCCTCGGTCGTGCGCCTCGACGTCGCCGCCGCCGACGCCTGGATCGCCAAGGGGGCCCAGCCCACCGACCGGGTGTCCCGCCTGCTCGCCATCGCCCGGTCCCAGCCCTCCGCCGACGCCGCGGCGTCGGTCGAGGCCGAGCCCGCCGCCCCGGCCGCGTCGTGAGCGACGTCGAGGCCGATCCCACCGCCGACGAGCAGGCCGCCGACGAACAGGACGACGGCGCCGTCGCCCCGACCGCCACCGCCGTGCTCGAGTACCTGGTGAAGGCACTGGTCGACGAACCGGACGGTGTCGAGGTCGACGCCATCGAGGGCGGCCGGGGCATCAGCCTCGAGGTCCGCGTCGCCCCCGGCGACCTCGGTCGCGTCATCGGCAAGCGGGGCCGCACCGCCAACGCCATCCGTACCGTCACCCGGGCCGCCGCCGTGCGCGACGACGCCCGGGTCGACATCGAGTTCCTGGAGTAGGCGTGGCCCCCGGTGGCTCGAGGCCCGAGCGCCTCGATGTCGCCCGGATCACCAAGGTCCACGGTCTGCGGGGCGAGGTCGTCATCGACCTCCTCACCAGCGAGGCGTCCCGCCTCGACCCCGGCGTCACGCTCGAACGCGACGCCGGCCCGCCGTTGCTGGTGGTGGCCTCGCGTCCCCACCAGGGCAAGTGGCTCGTCGCCTTCGCCGGCGTGGGCACCCGGGAGGCGGCCGAGGCGCTGCGGGGCACGGTCCTGCGGGCCGAGCCGATCGACGACCCCGACGCCCTCTGGCTCGACGAGGTGATCGGCGCCGCCGTGCGCACCGTCGACGGCGACACGTGCGGCACCGTCGTCGAGGTGCACCCCAACCCCGCCGCCGACCTGCTGGTCCTCGACGGCGGCGCCCTCGTCCCCACGACGTTCGTCCTCGGATGGGCGGGGGAGGGCGAGGCCCGCCACCTGGCGATCGACCCGCCCCCCGGCCTGCTCGATCTCGCCGACTGAACCGGGGTGCACGGAGCCACCCCGACGGGTGGACAGCAACACCCCGGTCTCCGTCGAGGGCCCGGCGCGCACCCCCCGGGAGCGCCGCCAGCGACGCCGGTAACCTCCGGCCCGCCATGCGCATCGACGTGTTCACCATCTTCCCCGCCGCCGTCGACTCCTTCGCCGGCGCCGCCCTTCTCGGCAAGGCTCGGGAGCGGGGCCTCGTCGACCTCCGAGTGCACGACGTGCGCGACCACGCCACCGGCGTCCACCGCGCTGTCGACGACGCCCCCTTCGGCGGTGGCGCCGGCATGGTCATGAGCCCCGAGCCGATCTTCGCGGCGGTGGAGGCGGTCGACCCGCCCCGCCCCCTCTTCCTGCTCGGGCCCGCCGGGCGCCGCCTCGACCAGCGCCTCGTCCGGGAGCTGGCGGCCGGCGACGGGTTCTCGCTGGTGTGCGGGCGCTACGAGGGTGTCGACGCCCGCGTCGGCGAGCACCTCTGCGACGACGAGCTGTCGATCGGCGACTACGTGCTCGCCGGCGGCGAGGTGGCGGCCCTGGTGGTGGCCGAGGCGGTCGCTCGGCTCGTGCCCGGCGTCATGGGCAACGAGGCCTCGGCCGGCGACGAGTCGTTCAGTCCCGACGCTGCCGACGGGCGCCCCGGCCTGCTCGAGCACCCCCACTTCACCCGCCCCGCGGAGTTCCGGGGGTGGGCGGTGCCCGACGTACTGCGCTCCGGCGACCACGCGCGGGTGGCGGCGTGGCGGCGGGCGGCGGCGCTGGCCCGCACCGTCGAGCGCCGCCCCGACCTCATCGCCGCCCGGGGCGGCCTCACCGGCGAGGAACGGGCCACCTTGGCGGGGGCGGTCCACCAGCCGTATGCTGTGGCGTCCCCGCCGGGTCTTGCTGACGTCAGCGCGCCGCCCGGGCACCACGATCCCGACGTACCTCGGAGCTGACCGCGCCATGAACCCGACCGATCTCATCGACCGCACCAGCCTGCGCGATGACGTCCCCGCGTTCGCGGCCGGCGACACGCTGAAGGTCCACGTGAAGGTGGTCGAGGGCGCCAAGCAGCGGGTCCAGATCTTCCAGGGCGTGGTCATCCGCCGCCAGGGTGGTGGGCTCCACGAGACGTTCACCGCCCGCAAGGTGAGCTACGGCGTCGGCGTCGAGCGGACCTTCCCGGTCCACTCCCCGGTCATCGATCGCATCGAGGTCGTGACCCGCGGCGACGTGCGCCGGGCGAAGTTGTTCTACCTGCGTGACCGCATCGGCAAGGCGGCGAAGATCAAGGAGAAGCGGAGCTAGGACCGGGACCCGGCGCGACGTCGCCGGTCCGGCGCGTGCGCCTCAGGAACCGCCGCCGCGATCGGCGCCATGGCGACGAGTCGTCGGGGCGCGACGGTGACCGTCCCCGGGCCCGCAGCCGACGGCGCTTCCTTCTCGAGCTCCCGCTGCTGGTGGTCATCGCCGCCGTCGTGGCGCTCCTGCTCAAGACCTTCCTGGTGCAGGCCTACTCGATCCCGTCGGGGTCGATGACACCCCAGCTGGAGGTGGGCGACCGGGTGGCGGTGTCGAGCCTGGCCGACCGCCTGCACGAACCCCGGCGGGGCGACATCGTGGTGTTCGACTCACCGGCGGCGTCGCCCGACGACGAAAGCACGCTGGCGGTCCGCGTCGGCCGTGACCTGCTCGAGGGCATCGGGCTCGTCTCGCCGGACGACGACGCGCTGATCAAGCGGGTGATCGGACTCCCCGGCGAGGAGATCCAGGCCCGCGACGGGCGGGTGTTCATCGACGCCCGGGAGCTGATCGAGCCCTACCTCCCCGAGGCGGTGGTCACCGAGGACTTCGGGCCCGTGGTGGTGCCCGACGACGCCGTCTTCGTGCTCGGCGACAACCGCGCCAACTCCCAGGACAGCCGCTTCATCGGCCCCATCCCCGCCGACTCGATCACCGGCCGCGCCATCGCCCGCATCTGGCCCCCCGACCGGTTGGCCTATCTCTGA
>JBBJOU010000202.1:0-4649 GCA_037724305.1 Acidimicrobiales bacterium | reverse complement strand
CGAGCTCCTTGCGCCCCCAGGGGGCGAGCGAGAGATCGGCGACCTTGTAGTCGGCGTTGGCGGGCATGGGTGGTCCTCCTCGGAGGGGAACGTGGGTGTGGTGCGACGGGGCCGGGACCACCAGGCCCGTCCATCAGGACGGCCCTCGTCGGAGGTGCAGCGTAGGCGAGGCGGGCGGCTAGCCCGCGAGGCGGCGCTTGATCTCGTCGAGCACCGGGATGGGGCCGGGATCGACGCCGGCCTGGAAGGCCAGGTGGAGCGACACCATGTCGCCGAACAGCACCAGGTCGAAGAGCTGGGCCAGCGCCCCCTCGCCCTCGGCCCGCACCTCGTGGACACCGGCCATGACCTCGTCGAGGATCTCCTCGACGAGCGCGAACCGGCGGCTGATCTGGGGGTGCTCGTGGTCGTGGCGCAGGGCCACCAGCGTCAGCACCTGTCGGGTCACGTCCCCGTGCTGGCCCCACCCGGCGATCTCGTTGTGAGTCAGCTCGGGCAGGGCGTGGACGAACGACGGCGCCTTGGCGTTCTCGTTGACCTGGTTCTTCCACCGCAACGCCGCCACCAGGCCGAGGTCACCACCGCCGTAGACGAGGGGCATGGTGCGCCCGATGGCCCGGGCCAGCTCCTCGGCTTCGTTGCCGGGCACGAGCAGAGCGTCGCGCCGGCGCTCGAGCTGGGCGACGGCCTGGGCGATCCACTGCGACGCCCCGGGGAACAGCCCGATCCGCTCGAGCACGACGAGCGGGGGGATCGACACCGCCCCGATGCCGGCCCGCGGCATGGGGATGCCGTCGGGGAGGACCACGAGGGGTGCGCCCCAACCGGGGGCGAGCTCGGCCAGGGGGCCGCCGGTGGCCATGACCACCATGCGGGCGCCGGCCGCCGCCGCCTGGGTCGCCGCCTCGATGGTCTCCTCGGTGGCGCCGGAGAACGAGATGGCGATGCACAGGGTGCCCTCGTTCACGAACGACGGCGCCTCGTAGCCCTTGGCGACCACCACCGGCACCGACATGAACGGCCCGGCGACGGCGTGCACGACGTCGCCGGCGATGCCGCTGCCGCCCATGCCCAGCACCACCACCTGCTCGACCTGGTCGCGACTCGGGAGCCCGTCGAGATCGGCGGCCAGGGCGACCGCCGCCGCCACCTGCTCGGGCAGCGCGAGGGTGGCCCCCAGCATGTCGAGGGTGTCGAGGCGCTCGAGCAGGAGCGGGGCGTCGGGCGCCGCCGGGCTGGCCGTCACGCAGGGGTCCAGTTGGGTTCGACGCCGTCGGCCTCGGCCTTGGCCAGGAGACGCCCGTGCTCGGCGTCGTCGACCGTCTCGGCCTCGTCGATGAGCATGATCGGGATGTCCTCGCGGATGGCGTACCGGCGCTTCAGGCGGGGGTTGTAGAGCGTGTCCTCGTCGGCGAAGTAGTGCAGCGGCCCCTTGTCCTCGGGGCAGGCGAGGATCTCGAGCAGCTGGGGGTCGAGGGCCACGGACGTCTCCTAGGGGGTGGTGATGAGGGCGGTGAGCTCGTCGACGCGGGCGTCGACCTCGGCCGGGGTGTCGGCCTCGAGGTTGAGGCGGAGCAGAGGCTCGGTGTTGGAGGCGCGCAGGTTGGCCCACCAGTCGCCGTGGTCGACGGTGAGCCCGTCGAGGCGGTCCTGATCGGCGGCGGCGTGGGCCTCGGCGACCCGCTCGATGACGGCCGGGGGGTCGTCGACCCGGAAGTTCAGCTCGCCCGAGGCGGCGTAGCGCTCGAAGGGGGCGCGCAGCTCGGAGAGCGACTGGCCGGCGCGGGCCATCTGCTCGAGCACGACGAGCGCGGCGATGCAGCCGGAGTCGGCCCGGTAGTTGGCCCGGAAGTAGTAGTGGGCCGAGTGCTCGCCACCGAAGGCGGCGCCGGTCTCGGCCATCGTCGCCTTGATGAAGCTGTGCCCCACCCGGGTGCGGATGGGCACACCGCCGCGCTCGAGGATCACCTCGGGCACGGCCTTCGAGCAGATGAGGTTGTAGAGGATGGTGGCGCCGGGCTCGCGCTCGAGCACGCCGGCGGCGACGATGGCGGTGGTGGTCGAACCGGACAGACCCAGGCCGGTCTCGTCGACGAGGAACACCCGGTCGGCGTCGCCGTCGAAGGCCAGCCCCACGTCGGCGCCGACCTCGAGCACCCGGGCCACGAGATCGCGCTGGTTCTCGGCCTGGATGGGGTCGGCGGGGTGGTTGGGGAAGGTGCCGTCGAGCTCGCCGTACATGATCTCGAGGTCATAGGGCAGGCCCTCGAAGACGGCGGGCACGACGAGGCCACCCATGCCGTTGGCGGTGTCGGCCACCACCTTGAGCGGGCGCAGGTCGGCGAGGGCGACGAAGGAGCGGACGTGGTCGGCATAGGCGCCGAGGAGGTTCGCCTCGGTGCGGGTGCCGTGCCGGCCCTCGACCGGGGCGACGCCGGCGGCGGCGCCGGCCTTGACCTCGTCGAGCCCTGAGCCCTGCCCCACCGGGCGGGCGCCGCTGCGGCACAGCTTGATGCCGTTGTACTGCGCCGGGTTGTGGGAGGCGGTGAACATGGCGGCGGGGGCGTCGAGGCTGCCGGCGGCGAAGTAGACGAGGTCGGTGGAGGCCAGCCCGAGGTCGACGACGTCGAGTCCCTGACCGAGCACGCCGTCGGTGAAGGCGGCCACCAACTCGACGCCCGAAGGGCGCATGTCACGGGCGACGAGCACCCGAACGGCGCCGTCGAGGTCGGCCACCCACCGGGCGTAGGCCGCCCCGATGCGACCGGCCACCTCGGCGTCGAGCTCCTCGGGGCACAGGCCCCGGATGTCGTAGGCCTTGAAGATCGCGTCGAGGTCGGCCACTGCCGTCGACCCTAGCGGGAGGCGGCGGCGTGGCCCCGAGGGCCGGCGGCGGGCCCGTCGCCTCCTAGCGTCGGTGATCGTGACCTCCCATCCGGCGCGCCCGGCGGCGCCCGACCGGGCGGTCCCGCTCGCCTTCGTCGCCGACCTCGACGTGCCGGAGCTCACGCCCGGCGACCGCCACCACCTCGAGCGGGTGCGGCGCCTGCGCCCTGGCGACGCGCTGACCGTCGGCGACGGCGCCGGCCGATGGCGGGCCGCGGCCTTCGGTCCGACGCTCGAGCCCACGGGCGCCGTGCTCTCCGCCCCGGCGTCGACACCCGCGCTGACGGTCGCCGTCGCCCTCGCGAAGGGTGACCGGCCGGAGTGGGCCGTCCAGAAGCTCACCGAGGTCGGCGTCGACCGGATCGTGGCCTTCGCCGCCGCCCGCTCGGTGGTGCACTGGGACCCGGCCAAGGCGGCCCGCAACGTGGTGCGCCTGCGGGCGATCGCGCGAGAGGCGGCGGCGCAGTGCCACCGACCCTGGCTGCCGGAGGTGTCCGACCTCGCCACCTTCGCCACCGTGGCCGCCCTGCCCGGCGCCGCCCTCGCCCACCCCGACGGCCGCGCGCCGACGCTGACCCGGCCCACGGTCCTGGTGGGGCCCGAGGGCGGGTGGTCGCCGGAGGAGGAAGCGGCGGTGCCCGACCACGTGGTGGTGGGCGCCCACGTGCTGCGGGCCGAGACGGCGGCGGTGGTGGCCGGCGCCCTGCTCGCCGCCCTGCGGGCCGGTACCGTCGTCGCACCGTGATGGAAGACCCGCCCGCTGCGCCGTTCGGGGCCTACCTCCACATACCGTTCTGCGCCCGGCGCTGCGACTACTGCGCCTTCGCCACGTGGACCGACCGCCACCACCTCACCGCGGACTACCTCGTCGCCTGTCGCCGCCATGTCGAGCGCGCCGTGGCCGACGGCTCCCTGCGCCCGGCCACGAGCGTGTTCGTGGGCGGCGGGACACCCTCGATGGTGCCGGCCGAGGGGCTCCTCGCCGTGCTCCGCGCCATCCCGACCGTGCCCGGGGTCGAGGTGACCGTCGAGTGCAACCCCGACACCGTCACCCCGGCACTGCTCGACGCCTACCGCGCCAGCGGTGTGACCCGGCTCTCGTTCGGCGTCCAGTCGATGGTGCCCCACGTCCTCGCCGCCCTCGGGCGCACCCACGACCCCGCCAACGTGGTCGCCGCCGTGGACGCTGCCCGCGGCGCCGGTTTCGAGACGTGGAACCTGGACCTCATCTACGGCGGCGCCGGCGAGACCCTCGACGACTGGTCCCGCACCCTCGACGAGGCGCTCGCCCTCGACCCGCCCCACGTGTCGGCCTACGGCCTGACCGTCGAGGCCGGCACCCCCTTGGCCGACGATCCCGCCCGCCACCCCGACGACGACACCCAGGCCGACGCCTACCTGCTCGCCACCGAGCGCCTCGGCGCCGCTGGCCTCGCCAACTACGAGATCTCAAACTGGGCCCGCCCCGGGCGCGAGTGCCGCCACAACTTCCTCTACTGGCGCCAGGGCGACTACCTCGGCATCGGCTGCGCCGCGCACTCCCACGTCGCGGGACGGCGCTGGTGGAACGTGCGCACCCCGGAGCGCTACATCGCCGCCGTCCTCGCCGGCTCGTCGGTGGTTGGCGGCGACGAGCACCTCGACCTCGCCACCCGCGCCCTCGAGGCCCGCCAACTCGCCCTGCGCACCACCGATGGCGTCCCCGCCGACGCCTTCACCCCCGACGACCTCGCCGCCCTCGACGGCCTGCTGGCGGCGGCGCC
>JBBJOU010000201.1:0-4682 GCA_037724305.1 Acidimicrobiales bacterium | reverse complement strand
GGCGTCTCGGCGGCCGGCGCCTCAGGACCTCCCCCCCGCTTCGGGATGCGATCGCCGACACCCGCCGGGAGCCGGTCGCCGAGCTGCTCGCGAAGGGAGCCAATCTGCTCCTCGAGTCGCTCGACGGTCTCCTCCGTCGCCTTCTGCGCCGCCGCCACCTGGCGGGCGACCTCGGCCTGCACCGTCTCGAGCAACGCCTCGGCAGCGGTGCGGGAACGCTCGATCAGGTCGGACGCTGCGGCCTGCGCAGCGTCGGACTTGAGCTCGCCGGCGGCGACGAGCTCGGCGACGATGGCCTCCGCCCGCTCTCGGGTGAGCTGGCTGAACTGCACACCGGCATCGAGGAGGCGCTGGACGAGGGCGTTCTGACGCATCGGAGCAACGTACCTCCTGTCCCCCGCTCGTGCATCCGTCGACGTCGAGGGCCGGTCCCCGGCTCGGGCGTCAGGCGGCCGGACCGTCAGGGCTCGCTGGACCGAGGAGGTCGTCGACGACGGCCTGCAGGTCGGCCGCCACCAGGTCGGGCGGCGGCGAGACGGGGAGGTCGGCGGACGTGGTCACACCCGACAGGACCAGGGCGAAGGGCCACCCGAGGGTGACGGCGAAGCCGCCGTCGGTGTCGAGGCGGTCGCCCACCATGAGGCCGTCAGGGCCGCACCGGGCCAGGACCAAATCGGCGAGGGCCTGATGGGGCTTGCCCGCCACGGTCGGGTCCACGCCGGCGGCAGTGGCCACCCCGGCGACGATGGCGCCGCCGCCGGGCACCGGGCCGTCGGCGGTCGGATAGGTGGCGTCGTCGTTGGTGGCGACGAAGCGGGCGCCGCCGCGGATGGCGGTGGCCGCCACCCGCATGCGCTCCCAGTCGAAGCTGCGGTGGAAGCCCACCACCACCACGTCCACCGGGGCGGCGCCGGGCGCATCGGCCTCGGCCGGCGACACCGGCACCGCGCCCCGCCCGAGCACGGCTTCGACCACGCCCGGACCGCCCAGGACCAGCACCCGCTCGCCGGTGGCCACCAGGGTCGCCGCCGCCATGGGCGAGTTGAGCACCGCCCCGACGCCATCGATGCCGTGGTCGGCGAGCTTCGCCTCGAGGTCGGCGACGGTTGGATGGGCGTTGTTGGTCACGAACACCACGTCCACGCCCGCCTCCCGCAACCGGGCGACGGCGTCGGCGGCGCCGGGGATGGGTTCGTCGCCGAGCCACACGACCCCGTCGAGGTCGAGCACGACAGCGGGGGGCGGGGCCACGGCCCGAGCATGGCAGGCCGGGGCGGGCCCGCCCGAACCTCGGGTGCCCGGCCGCCGGCGGTCCGCCGAGCCGTCGGGTGCGGCGTGCTTGACTCGGCGGACGTGCCCCACTTCGACGCCTTCCGCGGCCTGCGCTACGCGCCCGCCATCGACGCCGCCGACGTCACCAGCCCCCCCTACGACGTCATCGACGCCGCCGAGCGGGCGGCGCTGGCGGCGAGGCACCCGGCCAACGCGGTGCACGTCGACGCCCCGACCGGCGACGACGGGTATGAGGCGGCGGCGTCCACCCTGGCCCGCTGGGTCACCGACGGCACCCTGATGCTGGACGAGCACCCCTGCCTCACCCTCTACCGGCTGTCGTTCACCGACGAATCCGGCCGGGCCCGGTCCACCACCGGGGTGGTCGCCGCCCTCGCCCTCGAGCCCCCCGGGGAGGGCGACGTGCTCCCCCACGAGCGCACCACCCCGAAGGCGCGCTCCGACCGCCTCCAACTGCTGCGCACCACCGAGGCCAACACCTCGGCGGTGTGGGGGCTCTCGCTGGCGGAGGGCCTCTCGGGCCTGCTCGACCCCCCGCCCGAGGCGCCCCTCTCGACGGTGATCGACGAGGACGGCGTACGCCACGAGGTGTGGCGCATCGACGACCCCGGTCGCATCGCCACCATCCTCGAGTCGCTGGTCTCCGCGCCGGTCGTCATCGCCGACGGCCACCACCGCTACGAGACCTGCCTCGCCTACCAGGCCGAGCGACGGGCGGGGGGCGAAGCGGCGGGCGGCCAGGACTCGACCCTGGCGTTCGTCGTCGAGCTGGCCGAGGACCAACTCACGGTGGCGCCCATCCACCGGCTGCTCACGGGCGTCGCTCCCGGGACCGACCTGGTGCGAGCCCTGGCCGGTCACTTCGACGCCGAGCGCTGCGAGGGCCGGCCCGGCCCCGGCGCCGTCGACGCCCTGGTGGCGGCGGGTGCCCTCGGCCTGGTCGGCCCTGACGACGGCTGGTGGCTCCTGCGCCCCCGGGCCGGCGCCCCCCCACCCGAGCGCGACCTGGACTCGGCCCGACTCGAGGCGGCGCTCGGCGCCCTGGGCGATCCGAGCGTGGCCTACCAGCACGGGGTGGCGAACATCGTGGCCGCCATCGACGAGGGTCGGGCCGACGCCGGCGTGCTCCTGCGTCCCGCCACCGTCGCCCAGATCGCCGACGTCGCCCACGCCCGCCAGCGGATGCCGCCCAAGACCACCTTCTTCTGGCCCAAGCCCCGTACCGGCCTCGTCTACCGCCGCTTCGCCGACTGACCCGCCCCCACCCCGGTCATCACGGTCAGCCCTCGTCGGGGATGAGGCGGCGCTCGACGGTGAAACCGCCGCCGAGGTCAGTGACGGTCACGTAGTCGACCGCGACGAGGCGGCCGTCGTCGAAGCGCAGGAGTTGGGCCTCGTAGGCCAGGTCGGCATCGACGGTGAACGATCCGAGCCCCGACGATCCGGTCGAGCCGACGGTGAGGCGACGAATGCCGTCCTCGACCTCCTCGGTCTGGGCGTGGATGTGGCCGGCGACCACCAGGCCCACGTCGCCGCCGTCGACCTCCTCGGCGAGCACCAGGTCGTGGACGGCGAGGACGTCGGGGGCGGCGTCGGCGGTCGCGGCCGCGACCTCGCCGCCCGCCGCCCGCTTGGCGGCGGCGGCCTCGGTGGCGTTGATCCGGTTGTCGGCGGTGAAGGTCGGATCGGCGATGCCGAGGACCCGCACCCCCGCGATGTCGACCACGTCGCCGTCGAGCGCGGTCAGACCGTCGACGAGGGCGAGCCGGGCCCGGTTGGCGTTCGAGTCGTGGTTGCCCGCCACGTAGTACCAGGGCACCGGGCTGTCCTCGATCAGGTCGCCGATCCGGGTCTCGATCGACGCGCCGAAACTGGTCAGATCGCCGGTGTCGAGGACGGCGTCGACCACGAACGCTTCCGCCAGTTGGTTGACGAGCTCGACGGCGAGCGGGTTCGAATGGATGTCGCTGACGTGGAGGATGGTGGCGTCGGCTCCGTCGTCGAGGGGGCTGGCACCGGCGGCGGCGGCGAAGAGGTCGTCGAGCTGGGCCGAGAGGGTCTCGACCCGGTCCCGCACCTCGTCGAGGCCGCTGACGTTGCGCTGCACCGCCTCGACCACCGCCGGCGCCCGGGCCAGGGCACCGGTGAAGCGGGGCTCGGCGAAGGCCGCCTCGTCGAAGGACCGCCAGGTGGCGCCCAACGCCACCGCCATCGCCACTCCGCCCGACACCGCGCCGATGGGGGGGTGCCACCACCGCCGACCCGGGGGAACGGCGGCCGCCACCGCGCCGACGATGGCGGCGAGGGCGAGCGACCGGCGCAACACCCGACCGACGGCGTCGGGGAGGTCGTCCTCGATGGCGGCGCGCGCGACGTCGGACGACAGCGACGTGCCGAAGGTCGACTGCACCCCTTCGACGTCGAGCTCGACCAAGCTGACGCGGAGGCGCACCGGCGGGGCGTGGGTGGCGGCCGACACCTGGCCCAGCGGCGGCACCTCGATCTCGGTGGTGCCGTGGCGGCCCACGGTGGCGGCCACCTCGACCGTGCTGGGCCCCAGCGTCACCCGGGTGCGGGTGAGCGGCCCGAGGACGGCCAGCACGGCGACGGCCCCGGCGACGGCGGCCAGAACCGCTCGCAGGACCCGCCGGCGGCGGGGCGGGACGGGATCGCCGGCGGCACCGTCGCCCGTCGTCAGGCCGGCCATGTCCTCAGGCGATGGTGATGGCGTCGTCGAGGTAGACGTCCTGGATGGCGTTGAGGAGCTCGACACCCTGGGCCATCGGCCGCTGGAAGGCCTTCCGGCCCGAGATCAGGCCCATGCCGCCCGCCCGCTTGTTCACCAACGCGGTCCGCACCACGTCGGCCACGTCGCCCTCACCGGTGGACTCGCCCCCGCTGTTGATGAGCCCGCACCGGCCCATGTAGCAGTTCACGACCTGCCACCGGGCAAGGTCGATGGGGTGGTCGGTGGTGAGGCGGTCGTAAACGAAGGGCGACGTCTTGCCGTAGCCGGGCAGGGCGTTGTAGCCACCGTTCACCGTCGGCAGCTTCTGCTTGATGATGTCGGCGCCGATGGTGACGCCGAGGTGGTTCGCCTGGCCCGTGAGATCGGCCGACGAGTGGTGGTCGACGCCGTCGACCACGAAGGCACCGTTGCGGAGGTAGCACCACAGCACGGTGAACATCCCCAGCTCGTGAGCCCGGGCGAATGCCTCGGCCACCTCCTGGAGCTGGCGGGTGGAGCGGTCCGAGCCGAAGTAGACGGTGGCGCCCACGCCGGCGGCGCCGAGCTCGAGGGCCTGGTCGACCGACCCGAACATCACCTGGTCGTACTGGTTCGGGTAGGTGAGCAGCTCGTTGTGGTTGAGCTTCACGATGAACGGGAT
>JBBJOU010000200.1:0-4725 GCA_037724305.1 Acidimicrobiales bacterium | reverse complement strand
CGGCAGCTGGGACGGGCTGGCGGGCGAGCGCTTCGTCGCCATGCGCGACGAGAGCGGGCCCCGCCTGGTCGCCGCCGCCGCCCGGTGCAGCGCCGCCGCCGAGGTGCTGTTCGACTGGAGCGGCACCCTCGCCGAGGCCCAGGTGCAGGGGACCGACGCGTTGCGCGTCGCCGTACCCGCCGAGGCCGACCGGGTGGCGGCGGTACGGGGACTGGTGGCGCGAGCCGCCTTCGAGGCGGGTGCCCGGGCCGACGCCGCGGCGATCTCGGTGGCCGACCCGACGGCGGCGCCGGTGGTGCCGGAGGCGTGGACCGGTCCTGACTGGGCGGGGGTCCTGGCCGAGGCCGAGGCCGACCTGGACCGGGCACGCGACATGTTGGCCGACGCCGTCCGGCGGCGGGACGAGGGTGCCCGCCAGGCCCGGGCCGGCCTGGCGGCGGCGGCCGACGACGATCTCGGCGATCCCTGGTCGTGGCTGCCCATGGGTCTGCGGGGGCTCCTCGGTGGCCTCTTCGGTGGTGCTGGCACCTCGACGTTGCAGTTCGTGGTCACCGCCCGGGGCCTGGTGCTCAACACCGCCGAGTCGTGGCGCCACCAGGCCTATCTCGAGGCCGGCATCGACGGTGACACCTGGGACCCCGCCCTCGGCCTCGGGGCCAACGATGCCAACGCCCGGGCGGCGTGGGAGTACTACCGCACGTTGTACGAATCCGACCCGGAGCGCTACCAAGTGGGCCGGGCTCGCGTTCCTGGCCGGTGCCACCGTCTACGCCGGCGTCCAGGACCTGAGCGTGGTCCGCGACGCCATCCGCGACGGTGCCGACGCCGCCCAGGTCGTGCAGCACCTGGCCCCCCTCCTGCCGGCCCACGCCGTGGAGGCGTTGATCGCCGAGTACGGCCTCGATGGCCTCGCCGATCAGCTCGACGACGTCGAGGCCACCTACATGGACATGCAACGGCAGATCTTCGACGACATCGCCTGGCAGCACGTCGCCTACCGAGACGGCGGCCTCGCCGCCATGGAGAGCCTCGCCGAACGGGGCGACCTCCGCGACGACGGCTACCTCGAGGTGTGGCGAAACCTTGACACCGGCGACCCCGCCCTGGTCGGCTACGCCAACGAGCGTCTGGCCTACATCGAGCAGCACGACGTCATCGGTGACGACTTCGACGAGCTCCGCAACCGCAACCCGGTCACCTGGGCGGTGACCATGGGGATGTCCCTCGTGGCCGAGAGCCCGGTGCCGGGGGGCGAGCCGTTCCGCGAGGTGGTGCCCTCCACCGTCGGGGTGACCGTCGACCTACCGGACCGGATCCCGGTGATCCCGCCGATCCCGCCCGTCGCCGTCCCCGACTGGTTCCCGGGCCCCGGCTTCGGCTTCCCGGGCAGCGACGGGGTGTACATCGACACCCCGGACGACGCCACCGTCGAGGTCGACCTCCCGGTCAACAACGTGTCGATCTTCGACAACCGGTGGACATGGATCACCGAGGACATGCTCCCCGCCTACGACGCCTTCCTCGCGGGTGACGGCTTCGCCGACCTCGAGGGCACCTCGCTCGCTGAGCTCGCCCGAGGCCGGCGCGTCGTGCCCGACAGCGTGCTGCCCTACGATCCGTGACCGTGACGGGTGCCCGTGGCTGAGCGGGTAAGGCCCACTGGTCGTCGATGGTCCTCGAGGCGAAGACTGGTCGCGTTGGCTGTGTCAGCCACCCTCGGCCCCTTCGCCGCCTGCAGTGTCGAGGTGAACGATGGCGGCGGGGAGGCCGGGGCCACACGACAGGAGGACGGAGTGGGCGAGCGCTGGGATCTTCGAACGGGTCGCGACATCGATCGGGTCGGCTGGCCAGAGGAGTTGACCGGCAACACCCTCGTGGTGGATGCCTCGAGCCTGGTGGTCGAGCTCCCCGGGGAGGTCACCATCGACGTCGGCGACCTCGGCGCCGGGGAGTCCCGGGTCTCGGTGCTCCGATCGACCGTCCCTGGCATCGACGACCAACTGGTACGCCAGATGCGCATCGAGTCGCCGCGGGGCACACCGACCGAGATCGGCGCGCTGGCGCGAGACCTGGCCGACCGCTACGGCCTCGACGGGAGCCGGCTCGGCGGGTCCGGCGACGAGGCGAGCACCGGGTCCGAGGATTTGGTGCCGGGCGGGCCCAGCCTGGCTGTCGGGACGCGCCTCCGCTCGGGCGGCGACGCCGTGGTCGCCTTCACCATCGTGTGGCCCATGGACGCGTCAGGTCCG
The DNA here is from genome assembly GCA_037724305.1 of Acidimicrobiales bacterium. Taxonomy (GTDB): domain Bacteria; phylum Actinomycetota; class Acidimicrobiia; order Acidimicrobiales; family JACDCH01; genus JBBJOU01. The sequence continues at coordinate 2,476 of JBBJOU010000200.1, read as the reverse complement.
ACGGGCTCCACCGAGGTCGGCGTCGCCGACCCCTGATGGACGCTTCGGGCGGACGCGCTCAGCCGCCGACGGTGATGGCGAGCTGGGCGAGGCGGGCTTCGCCGGCGGTGACGAGGAAGCCGCGGCCGGCGGTGAGGGCGACGGGGACGCGGCGGGGGAGGCGGAGGCCGAACAGGTCGCCGTCGGTGCCGAGGGTGGGTTGCAGGAGGAGCCCGGAGCGCGACTGACGTACGGGGCGCGACCAGTGGGTGTAGGCGCGGCGGAAGTCGTCGGGGCTGGCGGCGGCCACCACGTGCAGGCCGGGGCGACGGCAGCTGAGGAGGCGCGCCAGCAGGCCGTCGACGTCGTCGGTGCCGGTGGTGTCCTCGACCAGCACCCACCACGGGCGGTCGTCGACGGGCGCCTTGGTGAGGATGCCCCGGAGGTCGGCGACGGTGCCGGCGGCGTCGAGGGCGCCGTGGCCGAACAGCACGGAGCGTTCCTCGCACAGCGCCACCAGCACGGCGAGGGGGTCGGTGGCCCGGATCTGGGCGGCGATGAGGCCCATGGTCTCCGGGACGCCGGAGCGGGGCGGGCCGGCGACCACCAGGTGCTCGCCGGCTCGCACCTCGAGGGCGGCGGGGGTGAGATCGTCCTCGGCGATGCCGAGCGGCAGGCGCCAGGTGTCGCCGTCGCGGGTCGGTGGGGGGAGCTCCTCGACGGCCACCATGGCCGGCAGGGTGCCGACCCGGGTCGGTGGGCGGGGGTTGGCGCCCCAACGCTCGCGGGCGGCGGCGCCGCGGGCGTCGAGGTCGCCGGGATGGCCGACCTGGGTGACCAGTCCACTCGGTCCGTGCACGCACCGGCCGGGCAGGAAGGCCGGCAGCGCCCGGCGGCGCAGGCCGATGGTGGTGTAGTCGTTGGGGTCGGCCAGCTTGAACAGCGCCCGCTGGCCGACCGACGAGGCGAGGCGGAGGGGGAGGGCGCCGGTGCGGTCGGCGAGCAGGACGAAGAGGATGCCGACGGACGGGCCGTCGGCCACCAGGCGCTTGAAGGTGTCGCTGGTCTCGGCGTTCTCGATGGCGTCGAACTCGCCGAGGAAGGCGCCGACGCCGTCGATGACGGTGACCAGCATCGGTTCCCCGGTGAGGGCGGCGGCGGGCAGGTCGCGGCGGCGGTCGAGCTCGCTGCGCAGCAGGCGCAGCAGGCGGATCTGCGCTTCGCGCTCGCTGGCCGCCAGCACCGCCCCGGTGTGGGGAAGGAAGGCCAGGGGGGCGAGGCCCCCGGGCCCGTAGTCGATGCCGTAGAGGTGGACCTGGTCGGGCGGGTGGCGCTCGGCCAGGGCGGCGGCGAGGGCGAGGGCGGTGGTGGTGGTGCCGCTGCCCACCGCCCCGAACAGGGCCAGGTGGCCGTCGGCCGGGACCCATCCCACCGGCATCCGGCGCTGGCCGTCGGGGTCGTCGCCCAGGCCGAAGGGCACGAGGCCGGGCTGGTCGGCGGGGGCCGCGAGGACCTCGTCGAGCGTGACCGCCTCGGGCAGCATCTCCAGCCACGGCCGCCGGGGACGCGTGAGCCCCGCCTCTTCGTAGGCGCCGCTGACGGCGGCCACCAGGTCGTCGAGGTCGCTGCGGCCGTCGTCGCCGGCCAGCACGGTGGCGGGCGGTGCCGAGCTCGGCCCGAAGCGGAAGGCGGCGGCCCGCACCGCCCCCGCGGCCTGGTCGCCGGCGGCGGCGGTGGCCAGCGCCGTCTGGACCAGCTCGACCTCGCCCGGGCCCCGCCGCACGTAGGCGCGACCGGGGGTGGCGCGGCTGATGGCGGCGGCGTCGCCGCGGTCGATGATGTCGCGGCTGTCGCCATCGTCCTGGACCCGCAGGGCGATGCGCAGGTTGGTGTTGGCCTTGATGTTGGCGTTCACCGAACCTTGCGGGCGCTGGGTGGCGAGGAGGAGGTGGACGCCGAGGCTGCGGCCCCGCTGGGCGATGCCGACCAGGGCGCCCAGGAAGTCGGGCAGCTCGCCGGCCAGGGTGGCGAACTCGTCGATCACCACCACCAGGCGGGGGAGGGGACCGAGGGTCGAGCCGGCTTCGAGGTAGGCGGGTAGGTCGGCGGTGCCGGCGTCGCGCAGCACCCGCTCGCGGTGGCGCAACTCGGCCTCGAGCGACCGGAGGGCCCGCTCGCCGAGGTGCTCGTCGAGGTCGGTGACCATGCCGACGGTGTGGGGCAGGCGGGCGCAGGCGTCGAAGGCGCTGCCGCCCTTGTAGTCGACGAGGACGAACACCAGATGGTCGGGGTCGACCCGGGCGGCCATGCCCGCCACCAGCGAAGAGAGCTTCAGACCAGCGTTGGCGCCCTTGTCGGTCGGTACGCTCAACCGCTTCTCAGCCAGCTCGCGCAGGCCGGCCTTGCGGGCCAGTGCCATCAGCGGAACCAGGCCCGCCGCCGACACGAGGTTGGGCTCATCGAACGTCGCGGACACCACCGGGCGGGTGTGAGAAAG